>JAUXAV010000008.1 GCA_030619735.1 Candidatus Aenigmatarchaeota archaeon
TGAGTGAAAAACAAACCCAGGAAGCCTGACTGTTTTTGCAGTAATTAATAAAGACTTTTTAAAGCCCGAACCCAAAACCTAAATTATGGCAGAAAAAATTGAATTCTGCATCCTGGATACAGACTATCTTCTTGAGACAGAGAGGCAGGCTCTCATCAGGATATGGGGCAGGACCAGGGAAGGAAAAACCGTTCTCGCCCTGGACCGCAGGTTTTTGCCATTTTTCTACATACTCCCCAAGCCAGGGCTGGATAAAGGGGAGTTAGAGGACATGGAGAAGAGGCTGAAGGACCTTAATATTGAGGGTAAAAGGCCGCTAAAAGTGGAGATGCTTGACAAGAAGATATACGGCAAATCGGCCAGGGTATTCAGGGTCACCCTGGAGAACCCCACGGATGTCCCGAAGTTCAGGGACCTGGTAAAGAACTGGAAGGAGACAGAGGAGGAATATGAATACTCCATCTCCTTCTACAGGCGCTACATGATAAACAAGGGCCTGATACCCATGGCCTGGGTCTCTGTGGAAGGCAGGGAAGTGAAGACAGATTTGCAGGCGGATGTATGCCTTGAAATCGACAGCATAAAACCCATTAAAGAGGAGAAATACCCTAATTTCAGGGTTATGGCATTTGACCTTGAAGCCGTCCATGAGGACGGGGAGGAAAGGATAATAATGCTGAGCATGAAGGACAACAGGGGCTTCAGCAGGGTCCTGACCTACAGGGGAAGAAAGGGAAGGGGCATAAAGCTCGTTAAGGATGAAAAGGGCCTTCTGGAAGAATTTCTGAAAGCCGTCAGGGAAAGGGACCCTGACATTTTAGCTACGTATAATGGAGACAGATACGATTTCCCAAGGCTTGACGAAAGGGCTGAGAAGCACAAGGTCACCCTCACCCTGGGCAGGGACAAGAAGCACGTGGTCTTCAGGAGAAGGGGCAGGATATCCTCCGCCCAGATGAACGGGAGGGTCCATGTGGACCTTTATGATTTCATAGAGAACATACTGTCCGATACCCTGAGCTCTGAAATCCTGACCCTGGACTCCGTTTCCAGGGAAATCCTGGGCAAAGGCAAAAAAGACATGGACATGAAGGATATAGAGAAATCCTGGAAGGGGAACATAAAGCATTTGGCTGAGCACTGCATGCAGGATTCCGAGCTTACCCTTGGCCTCTCAAAGCGCCTGCTCCCCCAGATATTCGAGCTCTGCAGGGTTTCCGGGCAGAAGCTCTTTGACACTGCCAGGATGAGCTATTCCCAGCTGGTGGAATGGCTCCTGATAAGGGAGGCCTTCAAGACAGATGAGATAATCCCCAACATGCCCAGGTTTGACGAAATCAGGAAAAGGAGGCTGAGCAAGTCCTATGTTGGCGGCTATGTCTATCCCCCGGAGCAGGGAATCCATGACAAGATTGCCCTGTTCGACTTCGCCTCCCTGTATCCCTCCATAACCATAACCCATAATGTTTCCCCTGAGACCCTGGACTGCCAGTGCTGCTCCAGCAAGCCCATAGGCGCAAAGGTCAGTGAAAAGGAAGACATTCTCTCCGCAAGAAAGAACAGGGTCCCTGGGGAGCCCCATTACTTCTGCCTGAGGCACAAGGGCTTTATCCCCGGAATACTGGAGAGGCTGGTGGAGTTCAGGTCTGAAATAAGGGAGAAGCTGAAGCAGACCAGCCCCAAATCCCCCAGGTACAAGGACCTGTACAACAGGCAGTATGCCCTGAAAATCCTTGCCAATGCCAGCTACGGCTACTATGGCTATCCTGGCTCCCGCTGGTATTCAAAGATCTGCGCCCAGTCCATAACAGCCTGGGGCAGGTTCTACATACAGAAGGTGATAGCCTTTGCAAAGAACCGGAAATACAGGGTCATATACGGGGATACGGACTCCCTGTTCCTGAAGGTCAGGAATGAAAAAGACGCCAGGAAATTCCTGAGGGACGTGAAGGCAAAGCTCCCCAAGACCATGCACCTGGCCTTTAAGGGCTTATACAAATCAGGCATATTCGTTCCCACAAAGGCCGGCACAGCCGCCAAAAAAAGGTATGCCCTTATAGACAGCGAGGAAAACATCACCATAAGGGGCTTTGAGAAGGTAAGAAGGGACTGGTCTGATATAGCAAAGAAGACCCAGGAAGAGGTTTTGCTCCATATACTCAGGGACAAATCCCCTGAGAAAGCACTGAACAGGGTAAGGAGCACTATAAAGAGGATAGAGAAGGGCAGGGTGGACTTTGACGACCTTGTAATCTATACCCAGCTGACAAAGCCCCTGGAGGAATACGAGCAGATAGGCCCCCATGTGGCCGCCGCCAGGAAGGCCCGGACCAAGGGCATCCCTGTAAAGGAGGGTAGTGTAATCGCATATATAATAACCAAGGGAACGGGCTCCATATCCGAGAGGGCGGTCCCCCTGGAACTTGCAAAGAACTATGACCCTGAATACTATATCCACAACCAGGTCATCCCCGCCGCGCTTCGGGTGCTGGCAGGACTAGGCTATACAGAGGACGACATCCTGAAGAAGAGGCCCCAGGCATCCCTGGACAAGTTCATACAAAAGGGCCTCAAGCACAGGCTGAAGTCAGGCATAACTAAATTAAGCAGGAAGGAGAAAAACTAATATTTTTTCTGTTTTGGTTTCAATACCTTCAGCTTATCTGCACCTTCCTTTTCCATAACAGTCATAGGACCTGTATAACCACAGTTGTTGCATTCGTCTCTAAATAACCCGCTTCTGTGCTCAAATTTGAAAATTTTTGATTTTGTGATGTCTTGGCTGTTGCAGACCGGGCAAATCTTGACCTCCATTCAAAACCCCCAATAAATATTTATATCCTTTTTATTAAACCTCCAACCAATTATTAACCATGAAGGTCTATAAAATCCTGATAGACGGGAAATGGGTTTCCTCTAGGACCGGGGAGACCTATAAGAATATCAACCCTGCCACCGGCAAGACCCTGGGAATATTCCAGAAGGGCGGAAGGGAGGACGTCAGGGAAGCCCTGAAATCGGCCTGGAGGGCATTCCCCAAATGGAGGGATACCCCTGCCCCGGCCAGGGGCGAAATCCTTTTCAGGGCCGCTTCCATTATAGAGAAAGGGAAGAGGGAGCTGGCCAGGACCCTGACCCAGGAGAACGGAAAGAACCTTGAGGAATCCCAGGGAGAGGTCCAGGAGGGCATCGACACCCTAAAATACCTGGGAGGCGAGGGCAGGAGGCTTTTAGGGGAGACCATGCCCTCGGAGCTTAAGAACAAGTTCTGCATGACTATCCGCCAGCCCATAGGTGTGGTAGGCCTTATCACGCCCTGGAACTTCCCCTTCTCCATACCCTGCTGGAAGCTTGCCCCGGCCCTGGTCTCAGGCAATACAGTGGTCTTCAAGCCCGCCTCTGACACCCCCCTGACAGCGATAAAGCTGGGTGAAATCCTTATGCAGGCAGGACTGCCCCCAGGCGTCCTGAACCTGGTCACAGGCCCCGGCTCCACTGCTGGTGAAGAGCTTGCGGTCAATCCCATGAGCAGGGCAACCAGCTTTACCGGCTCCACCCAGGTGGGCAGGGACGTATATATTAAGGGCGCCCAGAAGCTCTGCAGGGTGGGGCTTGAGATGGGCGGCAAGAACGCAGAGATTGTTCTAAGGGACGCCAACCTGGAGCTTGCCCTGGAGGGAGCAGTATGGGGAGCCTTCGGAACCTCGGGCCAGAGATGCACTGCCACCAGCAGGATAATATTAGAGAGGCCCATTAAAGAGGAATTCACCAGGAAATTCCTCAGAATGGTGAAAAAGATAAAGACAGGCAACGGCTTCCAGAAAGGGGTTTTAGTGGGGCCCATAATAAACCAGGGGCAGACAGAGAAAATCCTGGGCTACATAAAGACAGGCAGGGAGGAGGGAGCCAGGCTCCTGACAGGAGGAAAAAGGCTCTCCACTGGGAATTTTAAAAGGGGCTTCTTCATAGAGCCCACGGTTTTCGGGGATGTGAAGCCGGAGATGAGGGTGGCCCAGGAGGAGATATTCGGGCCTGTTGTCTGCCTTATGGAGGCAAGGGACTTTGGGGACGCAATCAGGATTGCCAATTCCACCAGCTACGGCCTCTCCCTCTCCATCTACACCAGGGACGTCAGTAAATCCTTCAGGGCAATAGACAAACTGGAGTCAGGAATAGTATACATCAATTCTCCCACTATAGGAGCAGAGGTCCATGTCCCCTTCGGTGGCATAAAGAACACAGGGAATGGCAGCAGGGAGGCCGGGACCACAGCAATAGAAGAGTTCACAGAACTGAAAAGCGTATTTGTGGACTACTCGGACAAGCTCCAGAAGGCCCAGATTGATGTATGAAGGATTTCGTTAATCCCCGAACCTGGCTCTATCCATGTATTTAAATAATCGGGCCCAAATTCTATGAAATCGGGTTGGTTTATGGAAAATAATGATTCCCCAGGCGAACCTCCATATGATGTGATAATCGTGGGCGCAGGCCCGGCAGGGCTTTCAGCAGCCCTGACTATCTCCTATTTCCAGTTGAGGTTTATGGTCCTGGAAGCCGGAGCAGCCGGAGGGGCCCTTATGCAGAACTACCCCTGGAAGCATGTTGATTCTTACCTGGGCTTCCCCAACCTTGACGGAAGACAGGCGGCAAACCTGATGGTCAGCCATGTCAGGAAGGAGGGGGTGGAGATAAGGGAGAACGAGCCTGTCCAGGACATAAAAAGGAACAGGAAAAACCATGATTTGCTCAGGCTGGTCACAAACAAGGGGGAGTATCTGACCAGGTCTGTTATAATAGCAACAGGGACCATAGGGACCCCCAGGAGGCTCGGCGTACCAGGAGAGGAACTTAAGGGAATCAAGTATGCAATAGAGGACCCAAATCTCTACTCCGGCAGGAACGTCCTGGTTGTGGGCGGCGGGGACTCAGCTGTTGAAAATTCCCTGAACCTTCTTGACAGGGGGGCAAGGGTCACACTGGTTCACAGGAGGAATGAGCTCAGGGCATGCGAGGAATACAAGAACAGGATTCTGAAATCCCCTGCCCAGGTAATCTGGAACACAGAGCTGAAAGGGGTTTCGGGCAACCCAAGGGCTGAGAAGGCAACCCTTGTGAACAAGAGGACAGGGGAGGAGAGGCTCATGCCCTTCAGCAACATATTCATATTCATAGGATATGCCCTGGAAACAGGATGGCTCAAAAAGATAGGCTTGAGAATGCATGGGAACTGCCTGAGAGTGAACCAGGGCCTCATGACAAACATGAAAGGGGTCTTTGCAGCAGGGGACATTGCTTCAGATATAAAGAGGATACCCCAGGCACTGGCCCAGGGCGAGAAGGCTGCCTACTCTGCATACAAATACCTCAAGCACCCCTATTGGGAAAAGAACGGTTCGGGCCGCAGGATAAAGCTTCCCTGGCCTCACAAACATTTTAATAAGAAAAAGAAAAATAAACTATGAGAACAACAAAGCTTGACGCCAGGGTTCTGAAGGATATTTACAAGCCAAGGCCTGACTGGAGCCATAAGGGGGATTTCGGGAAGCTCCTTATTATAGGGGGCAGCAGGAGATACACCGGAGCACCAGCTTTATGCGCCCTTGCCGCGCTTCGGGCAGGATGCGACCTCACCAGGACGGCATGCCCTGAAAGCATATCCAGTGTGGTGGCAGGCTTCTCCCCCAATATAATAGCAGAGCCCCTTGAGGGGGATTTCATAAGCCTTGACAACCTTAAAACCCTGCTCAGGATTTCGGAGGATTTTGACGCGGTCTGCATAGGCTCCGGCCTGGGAAGAATGTTCACCACCATGCAGGCAGTTACGGAATTCCTGAAAAAGGTAAAGAAACCCTGCGTTGTTGATGCGGATGCAATCCATGCGGTTGCATACGACCTGAAGAGGATATTCCCAAAGAAGGGCAGGGAGCTTGTCCTGACCCCGCATTCCCATGAATTCTTTTCCCTCACAAGGATGAAGCCAAGGCCTGACAGCAGCAGGATAGCCCTGGCCCAGAAATGCGCAAAGAAGCTGGGAACCACAATCCTCCTTAAGGGCTACAGGGATGTGATATCCGACGGCAGGAACACGGCTGTCAATGCCTCCGGCAACCCCGGCATGACCGTGGGGGGAACAGGGGATGTCATATCCGGGATATGCGGGGCCCTGCTGGCCAGGGGCATTAGCCCCTACAAGGCCGCATGCGCTGCCGCCTTTATAGCCGGCTCAGCAGGAGATTTGGCCTCAGAGGAAAAGGGCCCCGGCCTTTTAGCAACGGATGTCATTGAGAAAATACCCGATGTAATAAGATAGAATAAATATAGAAAAAAGTATAAAAAATAAAACAAAATCAAAGATTAATAATCATGGATTATCTCTTTCTCTTTCTCGTGGCCTTCCTCTTTGCTTTCTTCCTTGCCATTTCCGTCCCCTCCTGATTACACAGTTTTAATTATTTTATAATTATATTGTCGTTACTTGCTTAAATCCTTTTACGATTCATTTATTAAAATTGCCGTCAAAAATAATCAGGTGACCCTTATGGAAAGGAAAATAATGGAAAAATACCTCAAGGCAGGAAGGATTGGAGCCAGGGCCAGGGAGCTTGCCCTGAAGATTGCAAAGCCCGGTCTTAATATTCTGGAGCTGGCCCAGGCAGTTGAGGACTTGATAATAAAGAGCGGGGGGAGACCCGCCTTCCCTGTTAATATATCAATAAATGAGCTTGCTGCGCACTACACACCCAAGGCGGATGAAACAAGGGTGATAAAGCCAGGGGAGCTTGTAAAGATAGATATGGGAATTGAGGTTGAAGGGTATATAGGAGACCTTGCCTTCACATACTGCTCTGAGAAAAACCCCCTGATAGATGCTGCCAATAAGGCCCTGGCCTCAGGAATCCGGGTGATAAGGCCCGGGGTGACAGTGGGAGAGATGGGCAGGGCAATAGAGAAGCCTGTTAAGGACCTGGGCCTGGGGGTTATAGTAAATCTAACAGGCCATAACCTGGACAGGTATATCTTCCATGGGGGATTGTCAATACCCAATGTTGCGAATGACTCAGGCCATGCCCTGCAGGATGGCGATGTCATAGCCCTGGAACCCTTCATATCAGAGAGCAACGGGAGGGTTGAGGAAACGGGTGTAACAGAGATATACCAGTATATCCAGGACAGGCCTGTAAGGCTTGCCAGTGCAAGGAAAATCCTGCAATTATCCAGGGACAAATACCATGGCCTGCCCTTTGCAAGGCGCTGGCTTGTAAAGGAGGGGATAACCCCCCTTGGGGTCTCCCTGGCCCTTAAGCAGCTGGAGGCAGTGAATGCCATAAAACCCCATCCCGTTCTAAAGGAAATCAGCAACAAAAAAATCGCCCAGGCAGAGCATACTATAATAGTTGGGGAGAAACCGATTGTAATAACTGAATAGCTTTGGAGAATATTATGGATTTTTCAACCAGGGTTTTTGAAATCGTTAAGAGAATCCCAAGGGGTAGGGTTGCCACCTATGGAGAAATTGCCAGGGCCCTGAACACCAGGGCCTGCAGGGCAGTGGGCCAGGCCCTGAAGAAAAACCGGAACCCCCAGGTGCCTTGTCATAGAGTAATCAAATCCTCAGGGAAAATAGGGGGCTTCAGGGGGAATCAAACCCGGGAAAAGGCCAGGATTCTGAGAAGCGAGGGAATAGAAATCAGGGGGAACAGGATAGACCTTAAAAAATATTTTTACAGATTTTCCGATTAGCTCCAGAACTCATGCATCTCCCTCTCGGATTCCAGGACAATACCGAACTTGGAGAATACGGATGAGCAGTTTGGGCATCTGAAGACCTCCGGCTCCCTGTTCCATATCCTTCCGGATGTTCCGCATACAGGGCATCTGCTTTCCATAATCATCTATTACTCCAGAAACTATATATATTATAAATTGGAAACCCTCAGCTTCAGGGCCTTTGCCCTCTCTATTATGGCTTCCCTCTTGGCCCCCCCAACGCTTCCACCGATAACTACTGCCTCTTTCTTGGGGTCAATACCCTTCAGGTCCCCAGGACTGAAGACCCTGACCTCCCTGTATCCTTCCCTGTTCAGGCCCCTGACAGCCTTGGGCGAGGAATATGAAGGCTTCGGGATTCTCCCCCTGGTCTTCCTTTCAATCCTTAATTTGGAATGCCTGCCCCTGGGCCTTCTCCACTTGCTTCCGAGCCTCTTCTGCCTGAAGCTCTCCTGCCTCCTGAATTCAGGCTTTTTCTTCTTCATCCTTTTCCTGAGTTTAAGCAGATTCTTCATCCTTGTCACCCTTGTCCACTTCAGGTTTTCCAAGTATCCAGATGCCATCCCCGAAAACTCTCCGATCACGGCCCTTGATAGTGCAGGTCTGCTCAATATTGGCGCAGGCCTGCCCCACCAGTTCCTTGTCAGCACCCGTCACTATGACCTCGTCCTTCTCAACCCTTGCCTCTGTCCCCGGGAGAAGCCTTGCAACCCTTGACTTCCTCTCGCCCAGGAAGTTCTGTATAACAAGCCTCCCCTCCTCAACCTTCAGCTTGACAGGGAAATGTGAATAGACCAGCCTCAATCTGCAGACCCAGCCATAGGAAACCCCCCCAATCATGTTCCTTGCCAGCGCCGCCCATGTCCCCAGAAGGGCGGAGGTCTTCCTCTTCCTGGACTCTGTGCTGAAAACAATCCTGCCTTTCTCAACCCCTGTCTTTATCTCAGGGTCCTTGAACTCCCTCCTCAGTTCCCCCCTGGGCCCCTTTATGGCTAAGGAATCCCCCTCAAGGTTAACCTCAATTCCCTCAGGAATCTCAACAATCTTTTCCATACAAAATCACTTGGATTATTATAGATTAAAAGAAGGTTTATAAATCTTTCATGAGTAATCATCTGGTAAATTGCATGTCAGGCTTCAGCTGTTCAATGACATACTTTCGTGCATGACCCTCTAATTTTAATGACTCCATGATTAAAGTTTAAAAAAAGATTTAAATTCATTTCCCCTTTTCAGCTATCCAGCCCTTCAGGGAGAAGGCTCCTGTCCCTATGGGGATTACCTGGTTCACCATCACGTTCTCCACAACGCCCCTGAAATAGTCCTTTTCGCCCCTTATGGCAGCCCTTATCAGGTGGTTCTTGGTTTCCTCAAAGGCAGCCCTGGCCAGGACCGAGGCCTTCTGCCCTGCAATCCCGTATCTTCCTATGGCCCTTATATTCCCCATAACCGTCATCAAATCCGCAAGCAGCATGGTATACCTTATGTCAACGCCAAGACCCTGCTCCTCTATGGTATACATGGACTGCCTTACTATAACGTTCCTTGCTGCCTCCACCCCCAGAACATCCAGTATCTCAAATATATTGTTGCTGGAGGTCCTTGTTACATCAACACCATCAATCTCAAACACCTTCTTAAGATTTGAGCCCATGGTATTTATAATCCATTCACCCTCCTCCTTATTGACCACGGCCTGGGATATCCCCTTTATCCCCTTCACATGGGTCTCCAGGAGCTTGTACTTCAGTTTCCTCAGATTCTTCAAATCCATGCTCCTTGAGCTTGCAACCAGCTCGTCTCCCTCAACCTTGACATTGATGTTCCTCAGCTTGATTTTTTTGGGAAGGCCCTTCTCAGGAATCTCGAGCCTTGCAATCTTAAGGGTGTCAAGCTTGCACCTTATCTCCAGGTTTGTCAGGTCCAAAACATCAGAAACAATCACATCCCTGAGCTTGACCTCCTTTATGTTCTCCGCTACCTTCCTTGCCTTCTCAGGGGACTGGAAATTCTTCTCCAGATGGATTGTCATGGTCGGGGTCTTGGGCTCCTTCCTGGCGTCAAATATCTCCAGAAGCCTCGGGAGACCCAGGGTGACCTGTATCCCTGCTGTCCCTGCGAAATGGTATGTCCGCATGGTATTATGGGTTACTATCCCGTCAAATGTTGTGAAGGTTTCTGTCCCCCCGACAGTAAAGTCATAAACGTATCTGCCCGATGGCTTTACCCGGGACACGCCTGTTATCTCATCCCAGACAACATCAGAATCATACATACTCTTCAGGACTCCAAGCTCATGGCTTATGTCAATGCCCTTCCTGGCAGAGACCTCTTCAAAAATCCCAATATGCTTCAGGAGGGCTTCCCTGCCTATCCTCTGCCTCCTGGTAAAGCTGTTCACAGACCTTGTGGGCAGGCCGAGCTTTCTTGAAACCCTGAGAAGCATATCCCCAAACCCCCCTATAGCGTCTGTGTTATCCTTATGTGTTTTCTGCCTGGAATATAGCCTGCAGAGCTGTTCCAGCCTTTCAGCCTTCCCTTCAATCGTGAAGCCTATCCTTTCCCTGAAGACCCCTGCATACTTATAGGGTACGGAAAGCGAGAATTCCCTGCCCTTGTGCTTGTTTGCAAATATCCCAAACCTGGACAGCAAAAGGGCTATGCCGTCTATAAGCTCCTTGGACCTTGAAGAAGCCCTTAACACCCTCCTGCTGACAGAAACATTGCCGTCGCCGTCAAAATATCCCCTGAGCAGGCCCGAGACAAAATCCTCCCTGCTTGAGTATGCAAAATCCGGGACCCTCTTGAGCTTTGAACCGGTGCCGCATGTCTTCTCCATCAGTCTTGACAGCTGTTTTGAATTCACCCTGATATCATGGGAGAGTGCAAAACCCCTCGTATTATCATACTCATTGTAACTGAATCCAAACATTCGGGCAAACTCCCTGATTCTTGAAAGGAACAGATCATTCGTATTTGAAAAGGAAACAAAATTTGGCGTGCAATTCCCTTCTGCAATATATGCGCCAAATATCCAGCCAAGTTCTTTGGTGAGTTTTAGTGTCTCAGGGAGCCGTTTTTTGGCAAACCTCTGTTCTTTTAGTATAGGTCTTAGCTCCAGTTGCTGTATGCAGTTTTCAGGCAGGTATTTCAGGGAGGGTATCCTCTCGCCGCATTTTAAATCTTTCCCTGACACTGAAACAACCATATTGGCGCTCCTTGTGACAAAAGAATGCGAGTCTGTTGCAACAATCCTCCTGCCTGAAAGGGTTGCAATCTCAAGCAAACTATCCGGGGACCTGTGCCTGCTGCAGGCTGTTACGGGCCTCCAGACAATCTTCTCGCCCTGTGTTATGCCCGGGACATACACGCCCTGGCCAGCCATGTCACAGACCTCCCAGCCTTCTGTGCATTCCTTCCTCAGGGAAGCCATTGCGGCATCCACGAATTCCCCTATGGTCACTATCCTTACAGCGCCATCCCGCTTGACTATCACCCTTTCACTGCCGTCTAAGGACATCTGAGTCGTCGGTTCGGAAAGCGACTGGGCGGCAACAACCCCCACCGCCTCCTCGGGGTCATAAAGAGATGCCTTGTAAATCCCCCTGGCCTTCTCCAGAAGCTCCCTTTCCCGGGATTTTGACATCCCCTTCTCCCTTGCGTATTCCCCTATATCCCTGAGAATCTTCCTGGGCATATCCGTTTCTGTTACAAGCCCTGCCATTCCGGTTACAGCCTTTGGCCTTTCCATCTTCTTAATGGGCCTTGCCTTTTGCGGCTTCTTCACGGCCTTCGGTTTGACAGCCTTCTTTTTCCTAACAGTCTTTTTTGCCATTCTATCATCTCCAGTCAATTGTTCCCCAGTCTGATTTGGCCGGGTTTATCCCGTCCTCCCCGGCCAGGAACTGGACTACCCTTCCTGCACTGTTCCTTACGGTTTTGTCCCTCATAACCTTCAGGTCCTGCAGGGCATTCACAAGCCTCCTCTGCATGTAACCGGATTTCCTGGTCCTGAGGCTCTTGTCCATAAGGCCCTCCCTGCCGTTCATTATGTTCCAGAAGACCTCAAAGGGCGTTAAAGCCTGCTTGAAGCCCCTTGCAACAAAGCCATGGGATTTTGCAGACAAATCCCCTCTCTTAAAGTGCGGAAGCGTCCTGTTGTAATACCCCCTCTTAATCCTCTGCCCCATAATAGCCTCCTGCCCCACGCAGGAGGACATCTGGGTCGTGTTCACCAGGTTGCCCTTGGCCCCGGAATTCACCATCACTATTATATCATTCATCCTGATGTTCTCCCTCACTATATCGCTTATCCTGCTGAGGCCCGATGCCAGGACGTTCAGTATCTGGGCCTCAAGGGAGTTCTCCTGGGTCATGCCCGGAAGAACCCTCATTTCACCCTTATTGTACTGGTCTATAAGCATATCGCTTTCAGTTTCTGCCTTCTTTATCTCCTCCTTTATGACCTCGTTTATCTTCTGGGGAAGGTCCAGGTCTGAGATGCCCAGGGAGAACCCCCTGCGCATAAGGTATGCCACGCCAAGCCTTCCGGCAAGGTCAATAAAGTCCTTTACAAAAAGGTTCCCTGCAACCCTCATCATCTTGCCCAGTAATTTCCCTTTGAACGCCCCGACAGCGGAAGAGTCTATTGTCCCCTGTTTTATGACGCCATTCTTCACAATGACCCATGCATCATTCGGGCATTTCTCCCTCAGGCACGTGTCGCACCTCTTGCAGCAGTTTGCCTTGAACGTGATGTCAAGGCCCTTTGGCAGGAAAAGGCTCAATACCTCCTTGCCTGTGAGCTTGTCCTTTTCAGGAAGGTTCATGTCAATCCCGGCATTGCCCAAAATCTGCAGTACCTCTTCCCTGTTCAGAACCGTCCCCTTCCTGGTAAGAAGATACATGCCTGATATCTGGTCCAGGTCAAGGCCTATTATGGGCCCGCCGAATTTCGGGGAGGTTATATTGTTCTGCACCTCCATCAGGAAGGCGGCCTCGGTCTTTGCCTCCTCTGTCTGGGGAACATGCAGGTTCATCTCATCCCCGTCAAAATCCGCGTTATACGGGGGGCACACACTCGGCGAAATCCTGAAGGTCTGGTAGGGCATCACCCTTACCCTATGGGCCATCATTGACATCCTGTGGAGTGACGGCTGCCTGTTGAACAGGACTATGTCATTGTCCCTTAACTGCCTCTCAGCTGTCCATCCTGTTGCGATATTGTCCCTTATCTCCTTCTTGTTCTCATCCGTAACCTTTATCCGCCTCCCGTCAGGCCTTGTGACATAGTTTATCCTGCCCTCAGTTATCAGGCCCTTTATCTCCTTCATATTTATTTTCGTCAGGTATTCCGCAACCGTGAGCTCCCTTGTAATAACTTCCGGGACCCCCACCTCATTTATGGAAATCCTGGGGTCAGGGGATATCACGGTCCTTGCCGAGAAATTGACCCTCTTTCCGAGCAGGTTGTTCCTGATTCTTCCCTCTTTGGCCTTCAGCCTCTGTATTACCCCCTTTAAGGGCCTCCCGGACCTGTGCCTTGCTATGGGAATCCCTGTCAGCTCATTGTCAAAATAGGTGGAAACATGGTACTGGATAAGCTCCCAGAGGTCATTAAGGATGAACTCCGGAGCGCCGATATCTATATTCTCCTTAAGGCTCTGGTTTATCCTTATTATGTCAACAAGCTTATGCGTCAAATCGTCTTCAGACCTTTCCCCGCCCTCCAGTGTTATGGAGGGCCTCATGGTGACCGGGGGAACCGGGAACAGCGTGAGTATAAGCCATTCAGGCCTCCCGCCCCTGAACCCCGCTGCCTTCAAATCCTTTTCAGGTATCTTTTCAAACCTCTCCCTTATAGTGGTGGGGTTGAGTTCCTCCTTCCTCTTTCCCTCATAGAATGTATAGGGCTTTTCAAACACTATCTTCCCCTGCTTTGCATCGCAATGGGGGCATTTCTGGGGAGGGCTCCTCGCCAGGTTCTTCAGGCTTGAGCCCTTCTTTGACATTATCTTGTTGCATTTCCTGCACATAATCTTTAGCAGGGTATAAACCGTTTTTGTATACAGCACATGGATTATGGGCCTTGCCAGCTCCAGGTATCCGAAATGCCCCGGGCAGTCGCCGATTCCCCCGCTGCATGTCCTGCAATGAAGACCAGGGTCAACAACCCCCATCCTCGGGTCCATGGCCCCGCCTTCAACAGGATATCCATCCGCATCATACAAATCAGATGTTATAATCCTTACAGTGGCCAGGGATTTTACAGTCTCCGGGGACATTATACTGAATGACATGCTGTCGATTACCGATACCATACCTACACCTCTTTGGTCCTTATCTGGGGGTATATCCCCATGGATTTCAGCTCATCCATGGCAAGCTTGAATGCATAGGAGGTCCTGAGCCATGTAACCTCGGAGTCCTTGCACAACCCGCAGTATGTCTTGTTCTTGGCCCTGTCATGTATTGCAACCAGGCCGCACCTGTTGCATATGGGAATCGTAGTGCTGTCCGAGGAGAACCTCTCCTTCAGGGTCAGTGCAGCGCCATGGGCAACAAGGCACTGCTGCTCCATCTCCCCCAGCCTCAGCCCACCCCTCTTTGCCCTGCCCTCGGTGGGCTGCTTTGTAAGGATGGTGACCGGACCCCTGGCCCTCGCATGTATCTTGTCCGCAACCATATGGTCAAGCTTCATGAAATACACCATTCCGGTGAATATCAGGACCTTGTACATCTCCCCGGTCCTTCCGTCATAAAGCGCCTGCTTCCCGTCATTCCTGAACCCCATGTCCTTCATGGTCTTCCTTATATCCTCTTCCTTCATATGGGCAAATGCAGAGGAATTAATCTTGCTTCCTGAAAGGGCTCCTGCCTTTCCAGCCAGAATCTCCAGGAGCTGTCCAATGGTCATCCTGGAGGGTATGCCATGGGGGTTGAATATAATGTCCGGGACAACACCATCCCGGGTAAAGGGCATGTCCTGATGCGGGACAAGCAGGCTGACAACACCCTTCTGCCCGTGCCTTGATGCGAACTTGTCCCCAAGCTCAGGAATCCTTTCATCCCTTATCCTGATCTTTATCATCTGGTTGCCGTCCAGGTTCTCGGTAATCAGGACCTTGTCCACAATGCCCTTCTCCCCGTATCTTACTGTAAGGGAGGTTTCCCTCTTGTTCTCTATATCCGCTGTGAACTCCTCCCCCGAAAGGAACCTTAATGGTGAGGTCTTGCCTATCAGAACAGAGTCAGAGCCCACCGCTATTTCCGGGTTTATAATACCGTCCTCTCCCAGGTCCTTGTATACGGCTTCGCCCCTGTGGCCCTTTATCCCGGGCTCTGGTATGCCTATCTCGTCCTCCTGTCCTCCCCAGTATCTCTTCTTGATGGTATCATATGTCCTGAAGTAAAAGCTCCTGAACATCCCCCTCTCAACGCTTGACCCGTTCAGGACCACGGCATCGTTCAGGTTGTAACCGTCCCAGCACATTATGGCAATGACTATATTCTGCCCGTAGGGATAGTCCCCGAAAATCCTGTCCGTCACGGTTTCCACAAGGGGGCTTTGGGGCGAGATAAGTATATTGAATTTCGTGTCAGTCCTTATCATGAAATTAGTGGCAGGAATGCCTATTGCCTGGCCCACCATCTTCGCCCCGTAATTAATCCTGTCCCCCCTGTTATATTCCGGGTAGGGAATCAGGGTTGCCGAAACCCCGAACAATGCCATCGGATTCATCTCAAGATGCGTATGCTCCGGGGTCAGCCCATCCTCGTACATTGCTATATAGGCATTCTCCTCCTCTTCTGCATCCAGGTATTCTATTATCCCATGGTTTACCATGTAGTTCCAGTCTATCCCCCCCTTCTCCAGTTTCTTCAAAATCTCCGGTGTAAGCTTATGCTTCCCGTTCTCCACGATTATCAGGGGCCGCCTGGTCCTGCCGCTATCTGTATTTATCCTTATCTCCCCGAACTCCGGGTAATGGGCTATATTGACCTGCTCTGATATAATGCCCAATCTCCTCTTCTTCTTTATGTCATTCACAAACCCCTCTACATCCCCTGTAACCCCTGTGAACCTGCCATTGAAGTAAATATCGCAACCCTTTGGCTTCGGGGGCTTTGGCCTGGGAGCCTCTTTCACCGGCTTCCTGGGTTTTGCAGCCTTTGGCTTCTTTGCCAATTCCACTGGTTTTTTCCTTAAGGGCTTTACACTCTTAACCCTGGTTTTTACCTTCCCGGGCCTTTTCTTTGCATGCCCGGCCTTCATCCTGGGTTTAGCCTTGGCAACATGTTTAATCCCTTTCTTCACAAGCCCGGCCTTCACCGGCCTTTTCTTTACGGGCCCTTTCTTCATATGCCTGATTTTAAAAAATTTCTTAACCAGAGACTTCTTTTTCATACTACTCAGCCTTTCCTATCTTAGCCGTCAACCTTCAGGGACTTCAGGACCTTTTCATTCTCCCTTTCTGCAAGCCCCGGGGTTATCTCCGAAAGCAGTGCAAGGTGCTTCCTGAGCCCTATGGAAGAGCCCTCAGGGGTTTCTGCCGGGCATAACCTACCGAACTCCGTGGGATGTATCTCCCTTGCCTTGAAGTGCTCCTGGGTGGAGGTAAGGGGTGAAACCACTGCCCTCAGATGTGAAACGGTCTTAACATAACATGACCTGTCAAGCCTCTGGGAAACCCCTGTCCTGCCCCCAATCCAGTTCCCTGTTGCCAGGGACGAGAGTATCTGCTTGGTAACAGCATTCGCCTCTATTATGGCCTGTACTGAGGCTGTTTTCCCCCTCTTCAAAAGCTTCTGGTAATTATAAGTCATCTTTGCAATAAGCCCCCATCTTCCAAGCAGTATGGACCTGAACAGCTGCCCCAGGAGCTCCCCGGACATAAGGAGCCTCTTATTGGAATAATGGTCAATATCATCCTCGGGTATCATGCCCAGGGACAGGGCTATGGTCTTCCTTATAATCCTTGCCAGGTACAACGCCTTCACCCTTCTCCTGTCCTTCTCCTGGCCCAGATGGGGAAGCAGATACCTGTCCAGAATCTGGTTCACCCTCTCCTCCCTGTAGTCCTCAGCGACCCTTAATTTCCTTCCCATAATCTCTATTGCCTCCCTCGGCTTTGTTATCTCGGATTCATAGAGATTGACATAAAGCTCATTCAGTATAAGGGGGTCGTCTGATACCCGGTCGCATATCTCCTTGTCCGTTGCCAGGCCCAGGGCCTTCAGCAAAACAATTACAGGAAGCCTCCTTATATTGGCAAAGGATATGGTTATCTCCCCGTCAGGCTTCCTCTCTATTATATGCCTCTGCTTGAATCCCGACCTCTCGGAGTTCACCCTGACAGAAATCAGCTCCCCGTCCCTTTCAAATATCGGCTTGTTGCTTGCGATTTCTTCAATCAGGACCAGGACCCTTTCAGTCCCGTTTATTATGAAGTAACCGCCGGGGTCATCCGGGTCCTCCCCGTTCTTTATCAGCCCGTGCTTGTCAAGGCCGAAGCTGGAGCACAGCTTTGACCCCACCATAACAGGCAAATCCCCTATATGAACCCTCTCTGACCTCTCCTGCACCCCGTTGACTATGGGTATTATATTCACCCATATGGGCGCCAGATAGGTAAGACTCCTTATCCTTGCCTCATTAGGGAAAATCGACCTTACAGAGCCGTCTGCCTCCTTTATGACAGGCTTTCCTATCTCAATCCGGTCAAACTTCATCTTGGATTCCCCTGTCTCCGGAACCAGGCTTATGGTTCCAATGTCATTTACTATCTTCTGGATTCCGAAATCCACGAAATTATTAAAGGAATCTATCTGGTACCTGACCCAGCTCCTGTCCTTCTCAAATGACCTCAACAGCGGCATGAAATCCATAAAATATCACCAAAAACACGATATAGACACAACTCTCTTATTTTTACCTCCCAAATACCCCATTTACTCCTCTGCAACGAACCTGTAGTATATGCTCTCCCCTGCAGTGGGGGATTTCCTTGTAATCCTCAAGACCTGCCCGGGCCTTGCCTTTATAATCTTTACAACCGGGTCCGAATCCAGAATCCTTGGAAGATGCTTCTCCTGGATTCCAAATTTCTCCAGCAATGCCTTTTTCTCCTTCTCATTCAGAATCTCATGCCTGGGAACCAGCTCATGGTCCAGTATGCCTACGATACAACCACCCTATTCAATATTATATATTATATATTTTCCAGCATATATATGCTTTAAACATCAGCTTCACTATAAAGATTATCCAATTTTTTCAGGAGCGGATGGTCCTGAAAGCTTCCAGCATACTGTGCATCCGACTTCATCTCTCCCAGCACTTCGTCAAGCCTGCCTTTGAAGTCATTCATAAATCTTTTTACAGAATCTATAGATTGCGTATCCAACCTCCCAACAGCATGGGGTGTTGTTTTTCTTATCAGGCACGGCTTCAGTATCTTTCCATCATTCCCTTCAACACTGTTGCCAGTTTCCGCTATCTCTACTATAGCATCTGCTATGCGGTCCCTTAAAACGCTTTCTGTTTTTCCCTGGCTGTCAATCAGCCTGCCTTCCATAATTATTCCATTTACAGTAATAAAACTATTGGATAACCCTACAAGCTCTGTGCCGAGATTTCCCAGATGCTGCCCATTCGAATAAGTTCTTATAAAATGAGGCACGTCTTTTATTCTGGAATCTCTATGCACCGCAACCACTACACTGCTTGGCCTGTAACCCAAGTCAGCTAATATGTAGAGGCCGTACTGTTTTAAACCATCATCAAAGGAGGCTTCAGAATCACCGTTCAAGTGCATCGGGAGGGCGCTATACCACCAGTCCTTACCTGAAATACCAAGAGCGAAATGGCCATCCCTCGTGTACTCAACTATGCCCTTGGGCCTGTGCATGCTGACATACACTTTCTGTTTTCCCCCATCTTCAAACCTATATTCTGTTATAATACCATAGGATCCCCCATTATCTGATATAGGATAGTCCAGATTCATGCCTCTGAAGATTATCCTCAGAAACCCCTCCAAATGCCCGTCAGGCACTGCTATAGGTATTGCACCGCCCCTTTCTTCATATGTGTCCATCCATTTGGGCATCATTTTCTCACAACCTCCACATTCTTTACGAGTTCTGAATTTAAAAGCCTTCCCTTCAGGTTCTCAAAACCGTTATTGAAATTGGATGTATCAACAATAACATCCCATTCCGCAAGCTGTCCCCTGGCCAGGGTCCTGCTCTCGCTCATTATTATATCTATGTCATATTCTGACAGTATATTTGCAATATTCGCCAGGGAACCCGGCAAATCCTTAAGCAGGAGCTTGATTTCCGCTGTCCTGCCGTTTACCAGTGGGAGAACCTTCATATGGCCGTTGTCCTTGTCAGGAATAATTACGACCTCTGTCCCGCTATCTGCTTTCAGCATATTCCTGATATGAATGGGTATAAGGACCCTTCCCTTTGAATCCAGCTTGACGATGTTTGAATTTCTCATATCTGAAACCTGCACCCACACTTTTCCCACTAAGGATTATATAATTAATATAACAATAGGTTTAAATACCTTTCTTTTCCGGACTTTCATCCCCCAATATCTCCACTTTCTTTACATCGTCCAGTTTCAGGGCCTTTTTCCTGAACCCCTCCAGGTCATCGCATCTGGATACGTCAACCATCACATCCCATTCCGCTAACTTGCCTTTGGTCAGGGTTCTGCTCTCGCTGAGTATAATGTCAAGGTCGGATTGCGATAAAAGATTTGCAACCCTTGACAGGGAGCCCGGCACGTCCTCCAGGAGGAACCTTATTTC
>JAUXAV010000160.1 GCA_030619735.1 Candidatus Aenigmatarchaeota archaeon
CGGTCAGACAACAATAATCGGGCATGTCGACACTCTCGAGGGAGGACAGGCAACGATAACGGATTACGTTGACACCCTCGAAACTGGTCAATCCGCTATAACTGCCAAGTTGAACTGGGTCGGGGACTACCTTGAAAACACTATTAAGCCTCAACTGGACACGATTGAGGGATACGTGGACTCCCTCGAGAGCTGGTCGGAGAACATAAAGGACAACTTGGATCTCATCAAGACGCGGCTCGGGGACCCCTCAACCTACGGATACACGAACGTGTTCGAGGCGATCAACACGGTGGAGGAGTACGTGGATCAGGTTGAGGGCTACACTGACACTCTGGAAACTGGGCAAACTACGATTCAGAACTTTGTCGACACCCTAGAAAGCGGGCAGACTAACATTTTCGACAACTTCACCTTGGTGCTCTCCAATCAAAGCACGATTGTGGGTTACGTGGATCAGGTGGAGGGTTACACTGACAGCTTGGAGGGATATTGTGACGAGGTGGAATTTTACATCGGGGTCGCTGCTATGCAGACCGATGGGGAAAACCTCTACAACTACCTGAAGAACACAATCGTCCCCTACGTGGATCAGGTGGAGGAGTACACCGACCAAGTGGAGGGCTACACGGACACGCTCGAGGGGGGGCAGGCGACGATAACGGATTATGTGGATACCCTCGAAACGGGGCAAACGACCATAACAGCTAAACTAAACTGGATAATGGATTATCTTGAGAATACGATAAAACCACAACTGAACACAATCGAGGGGGATGTGGACTCCCTTGAAAGCTGGTCTGAAAACATAAAGGACAACTTGGACTTGATTAAAACAAGGCTTGGCGATCCATCAGCCTATGGATATGTCGATGTATTTGAGGCAATCGAAACTGTGGAGAACTTCGTCGACCAAGTAGAAGGGTACACTGACACGTTGGAGTCAGGTCAAACAACAATACAAGATTATGTTGACACTCTCGAATCTGGTCAACAAAACATCTTTGACAATTTTGTTTTGGTACTCTCAAATCAGGATTTAATCAAGGGATATACGGACGATGTGGAGGGTTACACTGACAGCTTGGAGGGGTATTGCGATGAGGTGGAATTTTACATCGGGGTCGCTGCTATGCAGACCGATGGGGAGAACCTGTACAACTACCTGAAGAACACAATCGTCCCCTACGTGGATCAGGTGGAGGGCTACACCGACCAGGTGGAAGGATACACGGACACGCTCGAGGGGGGGCAGGCGACGATAACGGATTATGTAGACACTCTTGAAAGCGGTCAGACCACGATTACTGCCCAGTTGAACTGGATTGCGGACTATCTCGAGAACACCATGAAACCAGAGCTTGACAGCATACTCGACAATGTTCAGAACAACTACAACTACCTTGCAAACATCATAAAGCCTCAACTCGATAACATAATGGAAAACTTGGAAGCTTCGTTAGCACAATACATTGAGGAGAACATCTTGGCTACTTATAACTATCTTGTTGACACAATCAAACCTGCAATCGACAACACGTACAACCAAACAGTGACGAATTACAATTACCTGACGGGAACGATAAAACCACAGCTTGACAATATACAGGAGAACTTAACAGCAACAGCCGAACTCCCAGAAAACATTATGGATAACATCTTTGCTACATACAGCTTCCTTACTGAGAACGTCAAACCAGAACTCGACAACGTGTACGAGAACGTGAACGCGACCTATGACTACCTCGTGAACACGATAAAGGCCGAGCTGGACAAGGTTCTCAGAATGATGGTGGACAGGTACTACAAGGTGAACTCGAACGAACGGCAAGAGTTTCATGTCATGCTTACCGATTTCACTGGCGTTAATGCGAACGTCGACAACGTAGTGATTACGTTGGAGGATCCGAACGGGAATGTAGTAGTCGACAAGAACTTGATGAACAACATTGAAGTTGGGATCTACTATTTCGGTTTTTCGACAACTGACAGACCCATTGGGACTTGGACGACCACAATCAAGGCTACGAGAACACTATCGCCCGCCCAAGTGGTGACTTACAGCGGTGTGTGGGAGCTGGCGGGTGTAGAAGAAGTAGTGGTCGTAGAACCAGAAGTAATCGGTTACTTGACCATAACTGTGCTGGACAATCAGACCCACAATCCAATAGAGAACGCGAAAATCGGTCTCTATCGGGCGGGGGAGATTGTTGACTCCAAAGATAGCAGGTGGGATGGCATAGCGTGGTTGGACATCACGGTCTGGGGCGTCCACGATCTTAGATGGTCTAAAGACGGATATGAAAGCGAAGCTATGCAGATTGATCTAGCCGTGTCATCTGAGTTGACCCTGAAGATGGTGCCGACGGAGGAGAGGCAACAATTCCCTCCGATCACATGGATCCTCGCAGCACTCGTGGTCGGCTGTGTTCTTGCTGTGTTGGTCTACTACGGCTCCGACAAGAAGGCGAAGGCTGCGTCGCTGGGTACTGCTTTCATCCTGCCCGTTATTCTACTCGGTATATTATGGTTCACGGGAGTGGTGGGTTAAAATGGGTGAAAAGCAAGGCGAACGCTTCATTCAAGTCTTGTTCATCGGGCTGCTTGTCGCGGCCATCTTCCTTCCTGCAGGGTACGCTTTTGCAGGATTCGTGGGGCTTGTGGGAATTTATCTCGTTTTAGGATTCGTCAGCCCTGCGCGGTTTGATGAGATCTCCAAGGTGCTTGGAGTTTATCTGGCCTTGATA
>JAUXAV010000344.1 GCA_030619735.1 Candidatus Aenigmatarchaeota archaeon
TCATGACCTGGTGGACCCTCCGCTCCATGTACTTGGGCCCCGGCTTCAACTCCGCCGCCCTCAACTGTGTCACCTCTGCCCCCGACCACCTCTACGTTGCCTTTGCCCCCTGGATGCCCATGCGCCAGCTCATCACCCGCCGCTACCGAGGCATCGACCGCGCCTGCGGCTACTGGTACATCTGGGACACCCCCACCATCGTCGAGCAGCAACTTCCAGGCGACACCGACTTTCACCTCTTTCTCCTCAGCGATCTGACCCCCAACACCACCTACTGGGGCTACATGTTCGCCCCCGATGGCCCCTACGGTCAGGAGATTCAAGGCCCCCTGTTCCACTTCACCACCACCGCCGTTGGCCCCACCCCCGAACCCACCGATGACCCGATCCTCTTCACCGTTGGCAACCACAAAATGCGAACTGGCAACCGCTACACCTTCTGGGCCAACAGCACATGGTACGCCATGACCCCCACCCTCACCGAACTCATGATCTGGAAGCTCGTCGAGGGCGTCATGGTCCGCCAGGATCAACTCAATGAACCCATACCCCCCGCTGGCACAATCCGCGATGCCGATTCACGCTGCGCCACTGACGAGTCTTTCATCCACTGCTCCTACTTCTGCCACGTGGCAAGCCCCGGCCCCGAACTGCTCAGGTACGCCACCTTCGATCTGAGCTCAGATTCATGGGCCATTGACGAGGAAATCTGCACCCCCGCCTGGGGCCCACTCACCAACCCCACCACTTCCCTGGCCCTCGACAATGACAACAAGCCCCACGTGGCCTACACCAACTACGGCCATTGGTGGCCCGGCATAGACTACCGCCACCGCGTCCCCGGCTTCTGGTCTCCCGCCGAGGAAGCAATCCACATCGCCAACAAGATCAATCAGTACTGCTCGCTCGCCTGCGACCCCGCCACCCAGACCGTTCACGTCATCGCCGTGATGAACACCAGCCAGCACTACTACCGAAACCGACCCGCCCCTGCTGGGCCCTGGGGGGCGATCACTCAGCTTGACTTCGCCAGC
>JAUXAV010000272.1 GCA_030619735.1 Candidatus Aenigmatarchaeota archaeon
CTTGACCTAAAGGGGTTTCCTACCTGGTGGGTATAGTGGGAAATATACTTTCAAAAACATTTTTTCCAGAACGGAAATGCTTTTTAATCCCCCTGGGAATTCCTAATTAGAGGGCAATTTTTATAGGGAAGGGCCTTACTATGCTAAAGACCCTTCCGCCCTCTTTATTTGTTCCTATTTTTAAGCCTCCAGCCAAATAATAAATTATGCTTGAATTAGTCTTCCTGGGAACGGGTTCAGGAATCCCCACCGCCAGAAGGAACCACCCATCCATATACCTCAGGTATGAGGGAGAGGTAATGCTCTGGGACTGCGGGGAGGGAACCCAGAGGCAACTTCTTCTTGCCAGGCTCAATTTCATGAAGATAAAGAGGATTTTCATCACGCACTGGCACGCTGACCACTGGGCAGGAATAATGAGCATCATGCAGACCATGAGCCTGGAGGACAGGAAGGACTCTCTCCATATATACGGGCCCGAGGCAGAGAGGTTCATAGGGGACATACTGGACCTGGACTACTGGGGCCCCAGGTTCAGGGTCATACCAAAGGATGTCCCTCTCCAGGGGGATGAGGTCACGGATATCTTTGAAACCAGGGACTATGTGATAGGAAGCATCCCTGTCAGGCACTCTGTCCCTGCTGTGGCCTATTCCTTCAGGGAAAGGGACAAGGTCAACCTGGACATAAAGAAGGCAGGGAAGCTCTACGGCCTGAAGCAGGGAAGGATGGCAGGAAAGCTGAAGGAGAAGGGGGAGATAATCCTTAAAGGAAAGAAAATCCGGCTGAAGGACGTGGCGGTTGTGAAAAAGGGAGTAAAGGTCACCTACTCCGGGGATACTGCCCCGTGCAAGAACCTGATAACCATTGCAAAGGGAGCGGACATACTTATCCATGACTCCACCTTTACAGAGGAGAAGGACAACAGGCTCCATGCCGGGGCCAAGGAATCAGCTGAAACCGCAAAGAAGGCAGGGGCAAAGAAGCTCATACTGACCCATTTCTCCAGGCGCTACACGGATTTGAAACCCCTGCTGGAGGAGGCCCAGAAGACCTTCAAGAACTCCGTATTGGCCAAGGACTTTATGAAGCTAAGGGTTTAATTTATGCCAGAGGAAGAAAAAGCCGAAAGGACACCGGAGGAGAAGACCCTGCTGTTGAAGAAGATGTTTCTCATATTGATGGTAATACTTATTGTATTGTATATAGTGCTCTGGGTCTTCGGTATGCTGGAATCCGTCTGGACAGGGATAATATCCGGACTTCTGCTACTCCTGCTTCTAGTTCTTGCATTGGTCACAAAGTATAGAAAATAATTATTCCCAGACCCATTCGAAGTCGCCCAGTTCCAGGGCCCTGCTTTTCTTCTTCCGGTGGCGCCAGTAGAGCATGAGCAGGAAGCCGAA
>JAUXAV010000253.1 GCA_030619735.1 Candidatus Aenigmatarchaeota archaeon
TTTGATATCTTTCATTTTTTTAAGCTCTTTCTCTACCGGCTTTTTGGGGTTTGCGTAAACACCGATACCTTGTTCGACTAAAGCGTTTGCTACTACCTTATTTACCATAATAGTTTCGCCTTTTCGGTAACCCCGCCAATCATTTGAAAGCCTTATTCGCTCTTGAGAAGACATTATGTCCTCCTTCCTAAATTAATCAATTGCAGTCTGTAATATTGCCTGTGGATAACGTGGTTCACTTAATATTGCTAAAACACAAGCAGGGTGCCCAGCAGAATCGCTTTCTGTAACCGTTAAGCAAACGTGGTCATAATCAGATGCAGCACCTGCTGTAGTCCCAGCACATACCGTTGATGCATCTACCTCTATTATATATAATCCCCCTGATTTAGCTGCTGTCATAGCGAACCCGGTCGTAGTAGCGTCAGTCAAGGCACTTGGCACATCTCCTCCAGCTAAAGTGTGAGCTCCAGTTGAAGCTATTTGGGTCCTATATTTAAATGATATTGCAGTTGCACAACCAGTTGTATTATCCATTCCAGCCTTTACAGTGACTACTCCAGCATCAGCACTAGTGGTACCTGTCGGGATTATAAATGTACATTTCTTGTAATTTTCCATATTAATTATATCTGAGTTTACATTGCTAGCAAAAGGGTCAGCTGCGGGTACTATTGCATTTACCACTTTATTTATTTCACTCCATACTTGAGACATATTATTCACTTCCTTTCCAATTTATTTATTTATTCTATTATCTTTCAGCTAATGATACATATGGGCTTCTGGTCACCGTTGTACCCTTATATGGGGCAAGGGCAGAATTCCATAATGGCTGTCCATCAAGACGGTAAGTGAATTTGAAGGTCTGCTCATCATTGAGGAACCTTACGTGGATAGAACTAGCTGCATTAAGTCCACCAGCCTTTTCAACAATAAGATACTGGCTCAAATCGAGGAATAATATATCACCGACAGTACCTAATGCCTGACACTGCTCAATAGTCTGGATTGGTCTATTAAATAAGGTCCCGTTAGGGCTCCCAACCAATCCGCCAGTTCCTACACCTACTGGAGGCATGAATACTGGTACTGCGGCAGTCCCCATCTTGTATGCCATCTTAAATAGCTTAGGTTCTACGTCCTGGATAATATACCACTTTGCCTTTAGCCTATTTTTAGCAGGCATCCTATTCCACATATTGGCTATGTTTTCGGCTACAATGGTATAGTTATCCTGTCCGGACTCTATAGCTTGACTTACCATAGCATTACAATTTAATACACCTAATGGCTGACCTGCACCAGTCCCATTTATGACAGCATCATCAATCATGAAGGCAAATTCTTCTCCAAACCCTTGAGTAGTAATACTCTGTAAGGCAGTTTGGTCTTCTAATAGCTCTTCAGTAGCATAATTGATACCCATTAGCTTATTAAGTCTTAAATCAACTTGTCTGAATGCTGGTTTCGATTTAGTCCCAGCTGCACCTTCAGCTACCCAGTAACACTGTATTCCACCCCACCTTGAACCTGTAGCCCT
>JAUXAV010000279.1 GCA_030619735.1 Candidatus Aenigmatarchaeota archaeon
AACGAATAACTACTAGGTATACTGAACCTAAGAGAGATGTCTACGAACAAATTATGGCACTAGTTAAGGAAAATGGTGTACCTAAGTCTACGGCACAGCTATTACTGGTAGAGAGAGGTTTGAAGCACGTCTCTAACCCTGAGCCTTTGATCAAGACTGTGGTTAAAGAAGTCCCTGTTGAGAAGATCAAGACTGTGATCAAGGAAGTGCCTGTATACAAAAGTCCACCAAAAGTGGATAAGTCTACACCGCATACACAGGAGCACGTAAGCATAGACGAACCTATAACAGATGACCATATACGGGGGGATACCAAGTCTGAGCAACGCCCTTCTGCGGACATACGGACGACTCAGGACAAAGCTGTTTCCCCCCGTGATACAGCTTTGGATATAGAGAAGTCCGCAAAAGCAGGCTTGGACGAGAGTAAAAATGGAACAGGATGGAAGGTAGTCGGGGGATTAGGCATAGCCGGTATAATAGCGCTGGTGGGATACAAAATATGGACGGTATACCATTAGGTATACTTTCGTAGACTAGCGTAAACAAAGACACAGCGTAGTTCCCCCGATCCCATACTGGTAGGGGGAACTACGCCAAGACGCAGGAACAAACTCGCCATGTTTAAGTATACACAAGTTTATAAACAAGTCAACCCCCTAAGACAAGAAAGGTGTAGACTCCTCTCCTGCCTAAGAGTCTACCTAAATTCAAAAGTCCACCCTGTCAGGCTAGGCTGGATAAAACTCCTTAGCCGGTATGAGTGGACGTGGTTTGCCTCTCTCTCCTTTAGGGATCTACCAAAGACGTATACGGCAGTAAACAGAGCCAAAAAATGGATCAGGGCTATCGAGAACAAGCACGGAAGATATGTCCCCTACTATTTATGCCTTGAGTTCACAAAGCGTCTAAATATGCCCCATATACATCTTTTAATGGGTAATTTGGACGGAGTATACCGGAAGAAATGGTGGCGTGTCTGGTATACCCGATATGGTGGTGCACATATCAGGGTATACAACCGTGAACGGGGGGGTATAGCCTATTTATGCAAATATGTGGTTAAGGATCTCCACGGCAAAGGTCATTTTGAGATCCGGGATCTCCACACAGCTATTCAGCTACCACTTAATTTAGGTAGACAAAAGTCTACTATTGACAAAGAAAAATAAAGTTGTATACTACTATTTGGAGGTGAGTGTACAATGTCCACAAAAGCTTGGGATCAACGAATAACTACTAGGTATACTGAACCTAAGAGAGATGTCTACGAACAAATTATGGCACTAGTTAAGGAAAATGGTGTACCTAAGTCTACGGCACAGCTATTACTGGTAGAGAGAGGTTTGAAGCACGTCTCTAACCCTG
>JAUXAV010000133.1 GCA_030619735.1 Candidatus Aenigmatarchaeota archaeon
AAAGAGCATCAGTATAGGGTATAAGGGGTTCTATGGTCTTCCTGGGATTCTCCAGTTTTGTGGTTGGCCCCAGAAAGTATCCATGGTCCACTGCCAGTATTACTGTATGGCCTGTCTTTGGCTTTATGAACCTTGACATCCTGTTCTTTATCGCCCAGCTCATCCAAACACCTTACTTATCCTTGGGCCGTAAGATTAAAAAGCCTATGCTCATTCCTAAGCTTTGGGCTTTAAGACCAGAAAGCCCCTTTCTGTGAGCCATTTGTGGAATTTCCAGGCCCCGCATTCCCTGCACTTCTCCCTGACCTCCTGGTATTCAGGGCTTCCCTCGGTTTTTGTATCCAGCTCAAGCTGGGTGGGGCATCTCACATCACGGCAGAAAGACCTCTTCTGGTATTCCTCAAATCCCTCTAAAGGCATGATAATAGGAAGGGTTTAATATTTAAAAATCAAAGCTCATACTGAAACCCAATTCCACCTTGGTAGCTATTACAGAACTCCTTGATTCTTTTGTCAAGCTCTTGAGTTTCCTTTAAATTCACATACTTGCTCACATAAGCAAATGCCCTTCCAAAATCTTCTTGAGTAATTGGGGTGTCCCTCATCACTTCCTCATCCACTCTTTTAAGAGCATCAAAGGGGTCCTCCCCTGGTTTTGCGACTTTTTTTGCAGCTCTTTTCATGGCATATCTTGCTGCAGCATTGCATATTTCTTTCACATCCCTATTTGTGTACCCTCTTGTTTCTCTTACCAAATCATCAAACCTAACATTCTTCAGGGGCTTTCCTCTTGTGTGAACCTCAAATGTCTTCTCCCTTGCTTTTTTACCCGGCAATGGTATATGGATAACATATCCAATACGCCCGAATTCCAGAAACCTTGGGTCAACTAAACTGGGGTCATTTGAACTGCCCGAGAGTTTTATTCTAGGATTCATCTGCATGCCCTCTAATCTGTTTAGAAGGGCTGAGGAATTTGCCAGATACTGCTCGGACAAATGGGTTTGCATTGGATTCAGCATAGCAGCCTCCACATCATCACAGTAAAGACAAGCCAAGACCCCAGAATGGGATTGTAATCTATCCAACTCGCCAAAAAGACTGGCTTCTTCATCATTTGATTCTGATTTACTCTCTACCAATGAATTTGCAGATACAGGAATAAACAAGGAATCAAAATCTTCGCCCAAAAGCACCTCAGCAATCAGTGTTTTTCCAATACCAGGCACCCCAGCCAAAAGAACAGACTGGCTTTTTGTGCCATAATACTCAGATGCCTTGGGGTTTATTGAGGACGACCAGAGTAGCCATTTAATCTCCTCCAGCATGTCATCCAAACCTACTATTTGGTCCCTTGATTTTGGTTTTATATCCAGTTTCACCAACTCTCTGTATATCTTATAGATTACCTTGTCTCTGGGTAGTGGAGTTTTTCCATTGAGAATTCTTGATATCTGCGTTACATATTCCAAGAAGGTCAGATGCTTTATATCATTATTTTCTCTAAGCTCTATATAATGCGGTCCTTCTCCAAACAACCAGCCGGATTTCCTCATTTCTTTGCTTGCTTCCTGGCGGCTTTTATACTCCCTTGTTACCCAAATGCCATGTGATCGTCGCCAGCTCTTTCTGCCAATGAAATAGCCTCTCTTTTTTGTGCTTGAATTGCCATCCGCCTTTGGATATGCACCTGGCCTTAAGGGAGAACCATGCTCATTAACCCTGCTCCTTATAGCATAAGGTTTTTTAATGGCTGCTACAACATTCTCTATCTGGGTAAACTGCTTCTCACTCAACCCAGGAACACTCCACTGGACTACTGTTGCTTCATATGTCCCGTATTGTCTTCTCTTCTTTTTACCTTCCTTTGTGTTCACAGTTTGTGTGTAAAGGTGTTCCCTTATACCCATTAAATCAATAAAGTCTATTGATGAGCCTTCCTCTTCTGCTATTTTCCTAGTCAAATCAAAAATCTCTCCTGTCTTTTCAGCATCATTAGCATTCATACGATGAAGCAGGGGGTTGTTTTTTTTGAATAGCGAAGCCATAGAAATAATTGCCTGTTAAGTTTAAAATCTTTGTTTAGATCTCCTATTTAATGAATTTCCCCAGACCCTGCTTTTTGCCTTCCCTTGTGGTCTCTATCACCTGGCCGTCCCTGGCGGCTATAACCTTCACCCTGGTCCTTTTCCCGAGCCAGGCAGCCTCCCTGAAGGGGTTTGCCCTGAGCATCTTCATGCCGAAGCCCTGGATTATCACCAGCTTGGGCTTCCTCTTTATGGCCTTCAGGAACCTCTCTGCCTGGTTGGTGCTCATGTGCTCTGGCCACTCCGTGTTCCTGGGCCTTAAAATGTTCATAATAAGAACGTCCAGGCCCTCAAAATGCCTTTCCAGGCCAGGGAAGTATTCCGTGTCAGAGGTATAGCCGATTTTTTCAGAGCCGGATATCACAAAGCCTATGCCCTTCGGCTCTCCGTGCCTTGTGGGAGTGGCCTTTATTTCCAGGCTTCCCAGGCTGGTTTTCTCGCCTGGTTTGAGGCTTGCTGCCTTTTCCGGGAGCTTGATATGGTAGGGGGAAACAGCGGGCCTGAAATCCCCTGAGCCCTTCAGGACGTTCTCGCCCATCAGAAGGACGCCGCGCTTCTTCTTGGCGCCCTGGGTCATGGATTCTATTACCACCTCTAAATCTGTATAATGGTCCGGGTGGCAATGGGAGCACAGGATTCCCGTCAGTTTCCTGAGCCTTACCTTGTATTGCTTTGCCCTGACTAAAGCACCGGGACCTGGGTCTATATGGAGCATTTCACCGTCAAGCTCCAGGATTATTCCTCCTGAGGCGCGGAGCTGGGTGAGCACGGTTACCCTGCCACCAGCTGTACCTAGAAAGGTAATCTTGGCCATGAATAGAATTGGTAAGGGTTAAATAAATTGCTAACTTCCCATCTCCACTTCCACCTTCTTGGCTCCTGCGGACTCAGCGGCCTTCTTTATGTTGTCCATCAGGTACTGGGTCATGGGGCAGAAGGGGGTTGTGGGCACGAACAGGATTTTTACAGAGCCGTCCTTTGCTATGTCAATCTTCTTTATCAGTCCCATGTCCACCACGTCTATTCCGGTGTGGGGGTCCAGGACCTTCTTCAGTGCCTTTTCTATGTCTTTTTTATCCGCCACTATATCA
>JAUXAV010000246.1 GCA_030619735.1 Candidatus Aenigmatarchaeota archaeon
CCAAAAGAGGTAACAGGATACGCCAGGAATATGCCGAATGGCTTCAGGGCTATAACTGGGACTATTTTTTGACCTCTACCTTTCGCCGGCCACGCAAAGAGCCTTATTATGCCTTACAGAGCGTCTGGCACGAACTTCAGCATTATTCTGTGGCCAGAGCTTTCTTGGTTTGCGAACCTCATCAGTCTGGCGATCTGCATATTCATGGTTTGGCTGCCGGCAATGGTGCCGGCTGGGAACCGGAAGTGGCTTTGCCCTGGGATATTTGGTCCGGCTTATTTAACCGGTTTGGCCGAGCCAAAGTAGAAGCATGTAATGATCCAAAAGCGGTAAATATGTATTGTGCCAAATATCTTCTGAAGCAACAATCCAGGGTTTGCGACTATTATGAGGTATTCGGCAACAAATTTGCCTGGCATAATGGCCAGGACTTGACAAACTCGTTTCAATATGAAACGATAGGAATGTAATGAGAAACACTTCACAGAAAAGATACGACAAAAAGAGCAAAATGTGCAGGATCTTCCTTGCCGATTATCTGGCAATAAAAGCCTTGAGCCAGCAAGCTGGTGTAACCATGGCTGAGGCGTTTCATGGGCTTATTACTGGACAAGTCTCTAAAACACCGGTGCCGGCAGCTCAAATACCAATGCCGGTCACTATGGCAATGTCAACGCCAGTTACCACAAAGTTAACGCCTGGTGCCAAAAAGTCAATGCCAGTTAGCATTGCCAAACGAAGGTCGACGCCGGTTACTACGGCTTCCTCAAGAGAGGTAGAAGCGAATGACTTTGGAAAAAACGGACATCGATAGCTTGACCGATGAACAGCTTGACGAATTGATAGCGTCAGAAGAGCTGAAATGTAAAATTGAGCCTAAGACTGGGAAGATGATATGTCCTGTTTCAGAGGACATAAATAGGGCAATTGCCAGGCTCAAAAATCCGGTAAAGCAAGTAGTCTTTGAGGTTACAGTTGAGCCTACTGAGCCTCGTAAAAGCGTGAGCTGAGCGGACAGAGCTGACAGTCTCTAGCCGTGAGCGGCATACAGGGTAAGCCAGGGTAAGGATCTCCCTGGGGGAAGAGTAGCTACCGGAAGACCTTGCCCTGGAGCCCAATAACAAACTGTCAATCTCTCGTAAAAGAGAGAAGCCAGGCTATGCGACCTGGCTCCGGATAATGCAAGGGTTCGTATCTCGAAGCGAAGAGCTTCTTGACCCTTTGCTAAATAAGAATAAAGGATAAAAGGATAAAAGTCAATACCTCGGGCATATCCTTGTCGCCCGAGGTATGCGCTGTAACATCAACCGAAGCTGGCTAGATAGGGTTAACTACAATGATACTGGATATCCAGTATCCTGGCCGGCAAGCTGAGTGTACACTAATTCGTAGCTAGCCAGATAGGGCTAACTATAATAATACTGGAATTCGGAATTCGTGCCTGGCCAGATAGGGTAAAATGGTTGAATTAGCCAAAAGAGGTAACAGGATACGCCAGGAATATGCCGAATGGCTTCAGGGCTATAACTGGGACTATTTTTTGACCTCTACCTTTCGCCGGCCACGCAAAGAGCCTTATTATGCCTTACAGAGCGTCTGGCACGAACTTCAGC
>JAUXAV010000289.1 GCA_030619735.1 Candidatus Aenigmatarchaeota archaeon
CCCTCCCTGATGTAGTGCTCACAGGTGAGGCGGATGGTGACTGGTTTGGCTATTCTGTTGCTTCAGCAGGTGATGTGAATGGTGATGATACTACAGATGTAATAGTAGGTGCTTATCGTAATGATGCAGGTGGGACTGATGCAGGCAGGGCATATATCTACTTTGGCGGTGCAGCAATGGACAATACCCCAGATGTAGTGCTCACAGGTGAGGCGGCTAATGACTATTTTGGCTATTCTGTTGCTTCAGCAGGTGATGTGAACGGTGATGATACTACAGATGTAATAGTCGGTGCTTATCGTAATGATGCAGGTGGGGCTGATGCAGGAGCAGCATATATCTACTTTGGTGGAGCATTGATGGATAATACTCCAGATGCAGTTCTCACAGGTGCGGCGATTGGTGACTATTTTGGCTACTCTGTTGCTTCAGCAGGTGATGTGAACGGTGATGATACTACAGATGTAATAGTCGGTGCTTATCTTAATGATGCAGGTGGGGCTGATGCAGGAGTGGCATATATCTACTTTGGCGGTGCAGCAATGGACAATACCCCAGATGTAGTGCTCACAGGTGAGGCGATTGGTGACTGGTTTGGCTATTCTGTTGCTTCAGCAGGGGATGTGAATGGTGATGATACTACAGATGTAATAGTCGGTGCTTATCTTAATGATGTAGGTGGGACTGATGCAGGAAGGGCATATATCTACTTTGGTGGAACATCAATGGACAATATCCCAGATGTAGTTCTCACAGGTGAGGCGATTGGTGACTATTTTGGCTATTCTGTTGCCTCCGCAGGTGATGTAAATGGTGATGATACTACAGATGTGATAGTCGGTGCTTATCTTAATGATGCAGGTGGGGCTGATGCAGGCAGGGCGTATATCTACTTTGGTGGAGCATTGATGGTCAATACTCCAGATGTAGTGCTCACAGGTGAGGCGATTGGTGACTATTTTGGCTACTCTGTTGCTTCGGCAGGTGATGTGAACGGTGATGATACTACAGATGTAATAGTCGGTGCTTATGGTAATGATGTAGGTGGGGCTGATGTAGGGAAGGCGTATATTTATCTTGGTGGAGCAGCAATGGGCCCCCTCCCAGACGTAGTGCTCACAGGTGAGGCGATTGGTGACTGGTTTGGCTACTCTGTTGCTTCAGTAGGTGATGTGAACGGTAATATTGGAGATGAGTTAATTATAGGCGCACCTTGGGATGATGTTTGCGGGTATAATATGGGCAGGGGGTATCTATATACAGTGACAATCCCTCCAACAATCGTCTCTACCCCCGACACCCTCTG
>JAUXAV010000139.1 GCA_030619735.1 Candidatus Aenigmatarchaeota archaeon
TCCTCAAGCCCCTCCTTATAGAGATCAAGTATGTGGACCCAACCAGCAAACTTTCTCACATTAGGATCCACATAACTTGGTCCTGGACTAAATACTGCTTTCATGTAACCTCTTTACCCCCTGTCAATTTGGGAGCCCCATCCGAGTGTAATTTTCTCCATTTCATTATTCAAAGGTAGTAGCCTATTCAATTGATATTCACGATAGCCTAGGATTGACTAGGGATTGCCTTGGCTATTCCAGGCAATACCGTTAGACTAGCAATATACCTAGGTAGACTACTATTGCTTACGACCATATCCTCCGATCAAAATAGAGTCCTCAATCTTTCCAGGACTTATCCCCTCCACGTTTACCTTCTTGAGCCCAGCCTTCTTCAGCCTTGTCTCCAGTTCATCTGGTGTAAAACACTTCCTACGTGGAGGCATCCCCTTATAGGTGAAGTCAAAAGACCTATCTGCTTCTTGTTCTTCTTCTCTGAGCCCATTATTCCCAATCACAATGACGTAATCCCTTGACACTCTTACCATCTGGTCGATACTTCCTTGACGCTTTTCCTCATCAGGCCAATGTTGTGGTACCCCTTCGTTAAAAACCACATCAAAGGAATTGCCCGCAAAGTGCATTCTGTGGATGTTACCAACTTTAATCTGGACAGGAAGGGGAAAACCCAGTAGTGAGTTCAGTGCCCCCCTGATTCTCCTAGCATAATTAACAACCTCGTGGTCAATATCCAGCAGAATTACCTCACATCCACGCAAGGCATAAGCCAGCCCGAATTTCCCACATCCGCAACCAGGCTCTAGGACTAAAGCCCCTTCCCCCAATGGAGCTATTCGGAATAGGAACTGATGGACTTCGGTTCCGAATATAGTATATTCCAAGTCTCGAAATAAGTTCTGTATAGAAAAGTCCTTAGGCATCCTTTTCCTTTTTCTCTTCTTCCTCTTTTATAGTCCTAGCATATTCCTGGAATATTCCCCCAAGGATCTTAAGTCCTGCACCAATACCTCCCAGAGCTTTCATTACCAATGGAGAGAAGTCCAATACCTTTTCGGGTTCTATTACTTTGGCTCCACATTGGTCGCAGAACTTAGCCCCTCTCCTTAAATTAGCCCCGCATTCAGGACACTTCATAAAGTACCTCCAATAGTTTTTTAGCCATAACTTGATTAGAAAATCTATCAATAACCCACTGCCTCCCTTCATCTTTTATTTCCACTTCTAAAGCCCTTTGGATACATTCCTTCAGTCTAGGCACTCTATCCATCCTTAGAGTGTCGTCCGGTTGGTCATGCCCTGAGCATACAATTACTCCTGGACACCCCTGGAGCCAGTACTCCATAGCATTAGTATCGGAAATCACAGCTTTACATCCACAAGATAAAGCCTCTAAAACGACATAGTTGGGAGCCTGTTCCTTCCACCAGGGTACGTCCTGGGAATAAGCCACTATAACCTGTATTTGAGAATACCACCAAGGGAGTTCCTTAAAGTCTTTCCACTCCAGAACCTTAACTGTAGGCCAGGCCCGAGAGAGATAAGGTAGGCCTTTCTCAGAAGTAACTCTACCAATGTAGGCCACTTCTATGTTCCCAGGCACATCTGGCCTAGCTTGAAAATGATCGGTATCGACCCCAACCTGAAGCATAAGAGCAGTATGTGGATTCCAGGGCTTGACCAGAGCCTCAGCCTCAGGATTACCACATACCACAAGGTTGTACTTTGCCAATACTGACTTGGCTCTATCTTCGAACTTGAGGTTTTCCCAAGTAAAGAGGGCCCTGTTGTCCACCTTCCACCCAGTCGCTTCTTCAGCAAGTAGGGAACCAGGTTCCTGTTGTACGTACAACCAGTCGGGCTCGAAGTCCTCCACTATCTCCTGTGCCCCCAGGAATCTGAACTGGTATATATCATCCCCCATGTGGCGACAGGTCTTAAGAATGAATCTCCCCTTCACCTCCACTGTCAACTTGTCCCCTGGGCCCACAAGCTCCGCATACCTATCCTTGGTCCTCAACTTCCCCCACTCACCGGGGGCTATCATCAGCACCTCATTCCCCTGTTTAGCTATCTCTTGGAAGAAAAGTTGCTGCCTAAGAGCTATATGCGAGTGAGAAATTGTGCAAATCTTCATCTAGTCCTCACCCACTCCTTTATCTTATCACATACGTATTCAATTTGCTCAGTGGTAAGTTCTGGATATATCGGAAGGCTCAGGTTCTCCTTAGCCCAGGCCTCAGCTTGTGGAAAGTCTCCTTTCTTGTATCCAAGATACTTAAGAGCTGGTTGGAGATGCATGGGGACTGGATATCTCACTGAAGTCTGGATACCCTCCCCCTTGAGGTAACCAGCTAGGCTATCTCGGTCCTTAGTTCTAATGGCGAAGATATGATATACATGGCCCGACTTGTCCTCAGGTAAGTCAATAATACCATTTACTTCTTCCAATCCCCTATGGTATTTCCAAGCTATAATCCTTCTTCTCTCATTCCAAGCCCTTAGATGGGGAAGCTTTACTCTTAGGATGGCTGCTTGAAGCTCATCCATTCGGTGATTACCGGTAAGCCTATAGTGGATAAACCTTCCAACCTCCCCATAGGTCCTTAGTTTTATCACCTCATTAGCAAGTCCCAGATCATTGGTTACTACTGCTCCAGCCTGCCCCACTGCACCTAGATTTTTCGTTGGGTAGAAACTGAAGCAAGCCGCAAGCCCTGAAAGAGGAATTCCATGGGCCTGGGCAGAGTCCTCTATTACACATTTACCTTTCCATTCTCCAGGCCTTCCATACAGATGAACTGGAACAGCCAGGTCCTCCCTAAAGTCCACAGGAGGTAAGTTACCAGTCTCGTCCACATCCACATACATTGGGTAGTTCCCAGAAGCAATAATAGCCTGAGTAGTAGCAAAGAAGGTAAAAGGAGTCGTGACTACCTTCCCCCCACTTATTCCGATAGCCTTCAGAGTTAAATAGAGGGCATCCGTACCGGAGCTAACTCCTATACAGTACTTAGCCTCACAATACTCAGCCCACTCCTCCTCAAAGGCTTCCACCTCTTCACCCATAACGTAGAAGCCTTTAGATAGAACTCGACTGATGGCCAAATCCGCTTCC
>JAUXAV010000311.1 GCA_030619735.1 Candidatus Aenigmatarchaeota archaeon
ATCACTTGGGCCAGATGATATCTTGGTGAGAATCAGGAACTGATTAGGTAATGGGTGAAGCGTCTCAATATCGACTCCAGCCGTGGGCACGGTAACCTGGAAGCCGTGGGTCTCTTCCTGGATAACCTGGTACTCTCTGGCTATTTGCTGAGATAAGGGCAGGGGTAGCAGCCCCTTCTCCACGGTATCGAAGATACCCAGGTCTCTATTAAGCTTCTGCTCCTCGGCGGTAAGCGGGATGCCGAGACGGAGTTTATGGGCTACCGTGGGCTTAATGACCCAGAGGGAGAAGAAGGTCATGATGTCGTCCAGGTCGTCAGCCGATAAGTTATAGAGGTTATAGTAGATCCTGCTTTTGGCCAGGAGAGAGAAGTTGTTTTTAAGCAGGTCAAACATTGAGCCGGCCAGAACATTAAGGGTCTTGTCATCCACCTTGAAACGCATCTCGATATTATCATTTTGGTTAACAGCGACCTCTGATAGCCTGACCAGTAGTGGGGAGAATTGCCTGAGGTCAAGTAAAGTGGGTGACGACTCACTATGAGCGAGAATATCAGGCAGAGCTCCATCTGGCAGCTGCTCCGGATAATACAGGACCCGTTTGATAGTTGCTTCGTTAATAGTCATAACGACCTCCTTTATTAACTGTAGATAATCTCAAATTCATCAGAAGTCCATACTGCTCCTACCCTCTCACCGCTGATGTCCCTCCCTAGAATGGTAATACGAGCAAATTGGTATCCTGGTGTAACTGGTATAGCCAGAGTATGGGCCTCTTCAAAAACCTGCAGCTTCTCTCCAGGGTCAAGATACATCCAGCTACCTGGCTCAAATAGGTAGACCTGGAAGTAAGCGCCCACATTGCCTATGTTCTTTATTTCCCAGACAAAGGTAATATCGGTATCGGCCGGCCACCGATTTATGTATCTGGTATATACCTTCTTCCAGTTTTCTAATCCTTCCCACCAGGCATACCCCGACCGGAACTCGGCGTCAATAATTTCCTCAACCTCCTCCACCTCTTCTTCCTCTTCCTCCTCGGGTGGTAGCTCTTCAGGCTCTCTAGTGGCAACATAAACTACTGCTGCCAGACCAGCCATCCCAAGCCCAAACAGGCTGAGCCCAAGAACTGCTACCGCTCCTCCTTCGTCTCTCATCTTATCTCCAAAATAACATTGCCTACCAACGAGCTTCGCTGATAGGCAATCTTAC
>JAUXAV010000238.1 GCA_030619735.1 Candidatus Aenigmatarchaeota archaeon
CATATCTCCTACCATCTTCTTGACGCATTAGAAACTCAGGTAGTAATTCGTCTTTTACAAATAAATCACAACCCATAGAATCAATCACCCAAGTAGCTCCAGTGTTTTCTATAATCAGGCGTCGCTCCTGCTGCCATCTGGCCAGGCTCTTTATAACTTCGCAGGAGTTGTAGTTTTTACAGTAAAGGCATTCGTTATCCATTTATTCCTCCCTTTATCACCTCAAAGCCGAAGCTACATTCAGGCAACAGTTTATGACCAGCTTCTATATCTTCAACAGTAGGATAGTCAGGGCAGTTATCGTTGAACCATATGATTTGGTCAGGCGTGATTTTGTTACCCTCCCTATCCCTGACTGCTTCTATAGGCTTTCTACCCCTAGCAAGTATCAGACAATGCCCATACTTCTGGGTGTTGAGCTCATCCACATAGAACTTGCATCTATCTTCGTGAAGCTCAATCATGGGATTCTCAACCATGAGGCCGCCTGCACGGAGACAGCACTTGCCACAGTGGTTACAGCTCCCCGCCCTGATTATGGGTTTTCCTACTACTCTCTCATCCATTTCCTTACACCGAATACCATATCCTTATTCCCATCTGAATATCGTTGAACTGGATATTAGCCAAGTGAGCCTTAGCATTAAGCCACTGGAAGTCGTAGGTGTCGTTACCATCTACCCTAGCTGCCACATCATTATCACCAATGAGAACATCGCCACCCTCCCTGATTGAGGCGGCAATCTTGAACTGCTCGTCTACAAAGTCTATTGCGGTAACCCAACCTGTGTTGCCAGAATCGTCCACCTGGATGGGCTGAACAGCCGTGCAGTCTAAGCTATTCTCGACGGCATTGGTGTTCTCCACCATTCTAAACTTCATCATCACTATCGCTCTGACTACAGTGGCACCTGCGGGTAAATCAGCGACCACAACAGCAGCACCTACAGCTGCAGTTACCTGGGCAGCAGTGACGGCCTTCTCCTCTACTGGGTCGCTCCAGAAGTCCATAGTGAAGAGCATCCGACCCTGAGAAGTCGCAAGGGCTGCAATGTCTGTTGGAAGGTTAGCCGCCGCGAGTTCATCCAGATAGCCTGCTCTGAGCGCCGAGAGGCGAGTCTCCAGGATAGTAAGGTTAGCCATAAAGTTGGCGGGGGTATCCAGTTTGGTTTCAATAGCTGCCACCTCAGTGTCAACGGCAGCCAGAATCGCTGCAATCTCGGTGTCAAGGTAGCCAGCAATAGTGGCGAGGAGTGTCTTGATATCTGTATCGTGGGTGGTCAAAGCAGAAGCCAAAGCGACGGCTGCCGTAACCCTGGTTAGTAATGTGTCTATCAGGGAGTCTATAGTTGTCAGGTTCTCAGTTGTCCAGCCTGCTCCTTTGATGGCGGTTAGTGTAGCCTCTAATGCCAGTGCAGCAACATCAGCCTTATACTGGTCAGGGTTGTCTAAGTCCGCTTGAATTGTGGCGAGGAGACCAGGGATTGTTGTCTCTGTGTCCGTCAGGATAGAAGCGATACTGGCAAGGAGAGCAGTAAGTGAGCCGCCATCAGGTATGTTATCAGTAACGGCCTTGATTGCGGCAGCTAGAAGGTCTAGGGCATCCAACTTACCTTCTAGAGTTGTTTCCGTATCCGCGAGGATAGCATCTACTACGGTTTTGA
>JAUXAV010000003.1 GCA_030619735.1 Candidatus Aenigmatarchaeota archaeon
AACCAACCAACCAACCAAGATATATATATTTGAAAGGCTGTTATGGGATAGCTGTAATGGAAAGGTAGTGTTGGGAAGTATGTGATAGAGTTGATATGTTCAGGGTAAATCAGGTTTCGTGAAACGATAAATCGGCATACTACGCCTCATGTGTCCAGATTTATGGAATCAAAAAAAGGGAATTGTGGAATCGTAATTTCAGGAAGCGGTGTAAGGGGAGGGCAGTTTGAAACCGTGTAAGGGAGTTGCTATATTGAAACAGGCATACTGCGGGAGTTAAAAAAACCATATCCCGTTAAGGTGAATTCGTGCCTGTTTGGTTTCACTACCGTTCCATTATGTCCGAATATGCGGAAACGATAATTATGCCATGTCCGAATATGCGTGTAATGATAATTAGGTGGAAGCGACATGTACAGCCTTTAATTATCGTTCCATCATTTTGTAAGATAACTAATTAGACCATTCCGGCATTTTTGCTGTTGCTACTCAAAGAAAGTTATCTTACAGGGTTTCTGGAATGTAATAAAATCCATTCTTGTCCTTTTTGTAGAATCGTCTTGTTCTTGGGATATCAATATTGGTCATTAAATCAACAATTATAATATCCATACAATCCCTAATTACGATTGACATCGGATACCTTCCATGACCACAACAGCAGGCAAGAGTTTTAATTCCCACACAATTTAGGGATTTTATTAGATTAGTCATACATCCATCTACCCGGAAGGTCCTGTTGTTAATTTCTATTCTTCTGGAGTTTCTTTTATTGCACATATTTTCGGGGAGGAAGGCCCAGGGTTTGCACAGAAGACCGAATGGGTACGGTTTCTTACCAAGGCTTATCCCCTGTCCCGGAGCTGTTGTATTATATCTTTAATCATGGTTAATTTCCTGCAGCCAGGGCATTTGAATTCCTTATCACTCCTTCTTATTGTAGTCCTGGTTTCATGCCTGCAGTGGGGGCATCTTATTGTATATTTTCTGTTGTTGCTCATGTTTTCTCCTTCAATTCATTTTCTACTACCCTGCGGTTGCGTTCTTCTTTTAGCCTTTTTTTATTCATTCTTGATAAGCAGGAATTGCATACAAAACGAGGATATAGCTTCTTGTTATATTTTCCGCATCCTGTACATAGGCCTTCCTTTGTTGTTTTTATCCTGCTCATTATTCATTTTCCTTTTTATTCCTGATTAGGACCGTATGACTGCAGTATGGGCATTCAGCAATTTTACAATCCCCGAATGCATTCTTGCTTGTCCTGGTATTCAGCAGTTTCTTCATCCCCATGATTCCTCCACTGCTCTCTGCCTTGAAAACAGGTGTCCGCACTGGCATCTGAAATAGCGCTTGTCGTTTGTAAGGATGAGGTTTGTGCTTCCGCATTTAGGGCATGACTTCATTTCCTTTTCCTCCTCCTGCGATTCCTGCGATTATAGAATTTATGGGAGCATGTGGTGCATCGTTTGCGGGTGAAGTGTATTGGTGTTCCGCAGTCACGCAGGGTTTTTGTTCCGGCATTACCATCCTCTCACCTTTTTGAATATATCCTCTTTCTCAGCTTTCCGTTTCCTGTAGTACTTCTTCATCTGGATTCTATGTTTGGACTTGACTTTCGGCTTCCTCTGGTAATTCCGCTTCCAATCCAGAGACTTGGCCTTTGCTGATTTCATTCCACAATCTCTCCATGCTGACTGAAGAAGCTCTGCGCCATGGTGCAGGGCAGCATACACGGCTCAGGGCAACCATGACCCGGTTGAACCTCTTCCTGTTCTCCAGGATGTTCCTGATGTAGTCTGCAATCTTATGGCACTGGTAGCATAACCCTATGGTGAAGTCCAGGGCTAATTGAGGGTTTAACCTGACCTCACTGGTGGAATAAGCATATTTCCAATGGTGCAGCTCTATTCTGCCCTTCCTCCTGCATGCAGCGCAGACTTCAGGCCGGACTCCTTCTACTGTGACCCTGAGCTTCCTGTACATGACCCTGAATTTTGTAGTTATCGGCATCTGTAATCATCCTTATCCATTGGTTCTTGGGGTTTCTTACTTAATTTCCATTCCTTCATCAGCTTATCAATAAATTTGATTATCTCCTTTTGACAACTACGGGACATGTCAATTTCTATGCCAACTTGAAAGACGTATTGCCTCCATCCACCACGCTAATGAATGATGCCAATTTCTGATTCAAACTTTTTATTGATTACCTTATACCTATGTAGCTTCAAACCCTTTTTTAGTGGAAGTTCCCTGAATTTTAAATGACTTCCACTAAAATATTTTGATGAACCCATATCCTATTTCTCCTTATCCTTCCTGGTAAATGAATCCAAGGTTGGCACGTCCAGGGGCCTGCAGCAGCAGTTGTCAACATGTATGCCACACCCTGAGCATACGGGAAAGCTGGTGCTGGTATCAGGGTCCTCAAATTGTGTTGTCTTTCTTCCGCAACGTTTGCATTTCATTTTTAATTCCCTGTAAATATAATGGGGGTTTAAATAATGAATGTCCCCAAGAAAGTTTTTAGTAAGGTCCTTTCTGCCAACAGGTTTAAGCCATGACTACCTGACGGTTATAGCAATATAACGAGCATAGACCCGCATGGCGAACCGGGCTTTTTCAATCATCTCTACAGGAAAAACTTGAGGGTTAAACCCAAAAGATAATTGTTTGCAGGGCCCTTACTTCTTCTTTATGAAGACATCGTACATCCTGGTTGGGTTCTGTCCTTTTACTGCAGGTGGCTCTTCGCCCTTGTAGACAATCTTCACAGTGTCCCCCTTCTTGGCCTTTCCCATCCTGTTCTGCAGGACTTTGTGGCTGGGGGTCCTTGTCTCTTCCTTGTCAGTCTTGATGATATACTGAAGGCCGTATGTGCCTTCAACTATATCAGTGACTTCACCTACAAGCTCCTGGCCTTCCTCTTTGGGAATCCAGACACCTGTGCTCTCCTGTTCTTCCCATCCGTTCTCGGATGCAGCGCTTTCGTCTGCCATATTATTTACCTCCCTTGTTATATTTGAATGCCAGGAGTGTGACCTCCCAACCTCCATTATTGCTGGTTCACCCGGGGCTTCGTTCCCCTGGAGAATCCTGGTTATCGTGAACGTCCTGTCTGCATATACGTTGCTGCTCAGCCATTCAAAGGTTCCGTAGTTCATCCCTTCTCCTTTGGGACATAGACCCTTATGGTTTCTATCTGCCTGCTGCTCCTGTTCAGCTTCTTGTATTTGTCTATGAGCCTGAAGCCCTGGATTATTTCAGACATTTTTGGGCTTCCTTCTTATATCCCCATATTATACGATAAATATTCTATTCAAGAGCCAGCAATGGATACAACCATCTAAAGTCTTTCATCCCCAATCACCTACTTTCCTTAATACGTATCTGTGGCCAAGGCGGGCCTCCAGCTCGGCCTCCCTGTACTTGAACATCACCCTGTGCATGGTCAGCATGCCGCAGGTGCTGCACCATGCCCTGAGATGCGGGCCTGAGTCTGTCAGGCAGGAGAAGATGTCATTGGTGCTGCATACCAGGCACCTGCACTTTGCGAATGCAGCTTTCGGGTCTTCAGGTAGGGGAGGCATGGGGGTTATGGGCGTTGTAATGCAAGGTATCTCCACATAGTTATCCTTGAGGTCGTGGTCATCAGTCCTCTCAAAGGCTGCCTGCCTATTGAGCTGCATGTCCTGCCATGCGTTCCTGAAGCGCTGTATGAAGTTCATTTGAATCCTTCCTATGCTGAAATTACATTATGTAATCGGTAAGTTAATCCTTTGAATCCATTAGGGGGTCGTCCTCTTTTCTTTTTCATAAGTTCCTCCTGGCCTTTATACCCCTAATCTTTTCAGATGCCTTTAAGGATGATTGCTCTTCTTCATGTGCCTTGACTGCGATGTCTGCTTGGATTGCTTCCCAATCAGGTTCCTTATCAATGCCCAGGACCTTCCTAATTATGTGCGGCCACATCTTGCCTCCCTGTTCATCTTATCCAGGCCTCCTTCAGGCAGGTCTCTTTGCCGTATTTCTCGTTGTATAATTCAATGCAGTCTTCCAGTACTTCAGTACCGTTTATGAATCTGCTGCAAGCTTCTGTAATATATATATTGTAATCCTCATGTTCAAGGTATTCAATAAACCAGCCTTCTGCATGCATGAGTGCAGTAATGTCAGGTTTCCTGTTATTGAGCATGGTGTCGCATACGATTACGCTTATTAGAATCATAATTGTTAAAATAACCATCCCATATTCAAGCTCCCTTATCATTTTCCTGCGTGGTATCATATCCACTCCTCAAGCTTCTTGATTTGGTCATCTATTTTACAGAGCCTATCTTCAATGTTGCTAATTCTTTCCAGGGCATCCCTGGTCATCTTGAACAGGTCCCTGATGTTTTGATTATTATTATACCCGGATGGGAGGGCAGCCTTCACCCTTGCGGGCATTTTCAGGGTCCCCCCTTCCTCCATGCGGGCCTTCACGGCAACACTTTTCTGGATTTTTGAATCCATGCTCTCATTCTCCATATTCTCACTCTCCTTAAAGGGATGGGAGCGTTCTGCGAGGCCCCACCAGCCCTTAGTCATGCTCTTCTTTGTGAACACACTGCTTGAACTCCTTGTCAATCCTTTTGAGATTGTCTTCTATTATTGCAAGGGTGTGGGTGCAGTTGTCGTCATGTGCTTCAAGGACTGTTATTCTCCTGGCAAGCTTGGTTAACTTGGGCCAGATGCCCTCAAAGTTCAAGCTTCTTATGTCCTGGAACTGGTTATCCACACGTGCATGGTTTCTCTCCAGGGCGCTTACCTTCTTTATTATCTTGTCTGATGCAATGCGGATGTTGGTGATGCTGCCGGACAACTCCTTGAACTTTTTCTGAATTTCCTCTTCCATGCAAATCGTCTCCTCAGCTTTTATGAACCTTTTCCGGGTCCTGAAAATCCTATGGAGAGGGGGGTTTATAAAGATTTATATGGTGAAGTATATATATGGAGGGGAACACATATAATAGAGTATATAAATGCTTATAAACCTGCTTATTCTTAGAATAGAATATGGTTAATCTGAAAAACATGAAACTGGGAACACTGATATGCCTGTTTTCGGAGCTTGAAAATGGAAGGACACTCAGGGAGTGTCAGACTGGCATAGAAAAGGGGTTTGCTCCTCCGGGGTTCATGTACATGAAGTCTTCCAGCCTGAAGAATAATGGAATCCTGAAGCTGGTTACTGACCCAAAATGCAAGAGGAGGAAGCTGATAAGGCTTACCAGCAAGGGCAAGAAGCTGAAGGACCTGTTTGAAGCCATGAAGACCCTGGTTTAATTAAGGAGAAAATTAATGTCCAAAATTGGTATTGGTTATAAGGCACAAAAGAAGGCAGAAAATATACTCCATGATGACGGTTTTGATATAGTATTTTCAGGTAGTGTGGCAAGCCATCTTCCTGAAGATATAGTTGCAATTAAAAACAAAAAGAAGTTTTTCATCAATGTAAAATCTTCAAAAGGAAAGCAGTTTGCAGTAGTAATTACAAATTTATTGAATCTTGAAAAACAAAAGGGGACACCTGCTTTGATGTTTATTAACAAAACGAATGCCTGGTTGTTCACTCTAAAAAAATCATATCAAAATATTGCAGGTGATAAGAATGTGTAACTTCTTCAGTGCAGTAGTCAGCAGGACAGGAAGGGTATATCACCTGGGTGAAATCGTCAGCCATGAAAAGGCAGTGGAAAAATTCAAGCTCAAGGACAAGGACGGCCATATCTGCAGGGTGGAGATAACCCCCAAGAAAGATATAGATTACCTGAAACCTGTGAATGAAAAATACTGGAATTTCCAAATAGATGAAGACAAGCCAAACTGGTGGGAGCAGAAGCATGAAGACAGGTGCTGGAAGGCGTTTTCTGACTGGATGAAATCCAATAAGGGCAAGCAGTTCAGGAGGAAAATGAAGAAGATAATGGTCTGGGCAGATGGAATGAAAGCAAAAAACGGGGAACAGCATGTTCATGCAACCAGGTTGACAAAGAAAACCCAGGAACTGATTAAAGCCTATTATAAAAAATCGGATTCCATCTGGGCTTCCGTCAGGGCTTCCGTCTGGGATTCCATCTGGGATTCCATCTGGGCTTCCGCCTGGGATTCCGTCTGGGCTTCCGTCAGGGCTTCCGTCTGGGATTCCATCTGGGCTTCCGTCAGGGCTTCCGTCTGGGATTCCATCTGGGATTCCATCTGGGCTTCCGCCTGGGATTCCGTCAGGGCTTCCGTCAGGGCTTCCGTCTTATTTTCACTTGGCACATTTTTGGGTAACAAGGATGTAATCAAAATAAAGCTTCCTGCAGACATTTTCAAGGCCGGGGTGGTCCATGCTAAAATCAATGATGAAATCTGGGTATGGGGAAGGAAGGGAAAACTGCTCAAGAAATGGAAGGTGAAGGACTGAAATACATGAGGTGGACTGAAATACATGAGGTTGGGGAAATGAAAAATGATGGCTGCCCCGGCAAAGAGCAGCATCTGATTGATTTTACTACTAAAGAGTTTATAAGTTTAACTGTCAGCCGGTATAGCCCGTTTTTTAATATGACCTGGTTCGGGAGGAACAAGGCATACATTGATTTGAAAATGAATTTTGGCATGCTTGTCTGCGAGCTGCTTGATAACAGGAGATGGCGGATAAGCAAGTCCGAGAATGATGGCAAGCTGACATTCAGGTTCTGGGAAATCAAGAAGGGGAAGCTCATGCCCTGCAAGAAGAAGGTAGTGGTCAGCAGGTCAGGTAACATACTCAACATCAAGAAGAGGCTGTGCATAGAGAACCAGTACGTGTATGCAGTTGCAGCCAAGCTCGGGGTGATGGAGCTGCCAAGGAAGTGGGAGACCCTGATGGTAATAGGCCGGGGGGGGTTCATAACATCAAGCTGGAGGATTCATATTGACAAGGGAATAGAGGCCATTGAGGTCATGGACAAGTTCTACCATAAGGTCAAGATACCGATTGAAATTGTAATGAATGAGTTCCAGAAATTTATTGCCACGTATGAGAGGATGAAGAATCTTAAACCCTTTCAGGGCAACTACCTGGATAATCCTGCTTTTGTTAAAGCAGTCAAGAAATCTTATAAAAAATGGTGGAATCGCTATAAGTCACAGAAGAAACCTTCCTTAACCAATACACATCAAGGAAGTGTAAAAAAAGGCCGTGCCTGAGAAATGTTAATTAACAAATATAACCTAATAGGGGGTAATGAAATACATGGGAAAGTCTGAAATAATATTGGTGGTTGCTGTAATAATTATAATTCTGGGAATTACAGCTATAGTTCTTTATGCTCCACGTTCAATGTATTCAATTAAAGAATACGACCCGGTTCCCGGGAACGACACCTGCTGGCTGAGCCTGTGCGTTAAGGAAGAGGGAAGCACCGACTGCATAAGGTTCCCCCTTGGATATGAGGACTGCGGGGAGCTGGAGTATGCCTGTAATTTGAATATACTAAGGGACATGCAATATCCGGATAGTTCAGTTTGGTTTGAAAGTTTAGGGTTTGATTCCTGCACTTATTCTAATCAAACATGTTACTGCGTAATGGAGGCTGGAACATGTGCAATATAGGTCATAAACTTTCTGAAGAGACAAAGGGAAAATTAAGTGAAACAGCTAAAAAGGGATACGAAAATGGGCGTATTAATCCAATGCTTGGAAAATACCATAGGAAGAGTTCAAAGGAATTAATGTCAATAACAAGGAAGGGACTTTTTAGAGAAGGTAAATTAAAGCCACGACCACTTACGATAAGGGAAAAGGAAAATATTAGAAAGCGAATGATTGAAGACAATCCCATGTATAATTCAGAAACAAGGAAAAAAGTGGGACAAACTAAAATCAGAAGAGGTACATCAGCTGGTGAAAATAACCCAGCTTGGAGAGGGGGAATATCCTTTAAACCTTATGGGTTGGCATTTAACAATCAACTTAAAGAGCAAATAAGGATACGGGATAATCATCAATGTCAGCAATGTCATATTCTACAATCAGATTCTAAACAACAATTATGCGTTCACCATATTGATTTTAACAAGCAGAACAACATCCCAGATAATCTGATGAGCTTATGTAGGTCTTGCCATGGTAAGTTACAATTTATTAAAGGAGGTAGGAATGAAAATCAAAGTAGGGAGCAGACTGCTGGAGCTGAGGTTGCCCCTTGCAGTTTACAGGCTGCCTGACAAGGCTACTATGGGCGTGACGAACAGGACCCTGGACGGGTATTTCACGTTCATGGCTGATTATGATTCTTGTGAGAAGGATACTGTAATTGATGATGCCAGGTTCTTTCAGCAGAACTATCACATGGGCACCATGCTGCTACTGTGCTCGTCCGGGGAGGAGGAAATGGCAAGTGGCAAGACCGTAGGCAACTACCACCTGGTAGGATTCACCAAGTTCATGTTCCCTGATGCCAAGGAGCTGATTGCACTTTCAAGATGCGATTCGCACTTCAAGGTAGGGTACAAATACCAGCAACGCTGTTGGGTACTTCGGATTGGCCAGAAGCTGGACGACAATGGAGCAGAAATCAAGCCCAGACCCGAGCTGTGCTCCATACTCAGGAGTGCAACTCCCCTGCAGGCCAACCTCGGCATGATAGGGTTGTATGAGAAGCTGTACAACATCAAGCTCAAGGCTTATTTCAGCAGGATAGATGACGTGAAGGGATGCGAAGTGATTAATTATGTTACGTAAATCAGGGCATTTTGTGGACGTTTCTATGGCTATTCTTATGTTATATAGGGGCTGTAGCATCCAAATAGGGGGGTCTCACCCCTCACAGCTTGCAAGCAGGTCAAGGAGAGTACAAAAATGATAAGGAGAACAGGTTAAGATGGTAAAAAAAAGTCCTATTCCCCAGGGGGTTGCATTAAAACTCTGGAACGATTTCAGGGATAGGTGGAGCATAAACCCTGCAAAATTCAAGACCAAGGACTCCCTGGTAAATTGGATACAAAAGAAAAACAAGGGTATGGCAAGGACTATCAGGGATACGAACTTCTGGGAACACACTAAGGAACTGTACCCCTACAGGACCAGGAGCTACACAAAGAGGGGCAGATACATAGAACCATACGCCAGGAGCCGGGTAAGCTCATGGAAGTCAGACGAAATTAGTGTGCTGACGAACCTGAAAGTCAAGGACAAGCTGAAGGGCAGGACCCTGGCAGCTGCGTTCAACAGCTACTATCCCGGCAGAACCAGTTCCTCCGTGCTCACCAAGGCATCAAGGTTATGAGGAAAGGGCTTTGCTGCAACTAAGAACTGTTTCGTGAGAGCAGCGAAAGGAAATCAGGATGCAGGCCTTTCATTGAGGTTGCAGCCCCCTTATAATGATATGCAGGTACCGGAAGAAGATGCAGAAAATGTGGGACTGCGGAAAGGATTCAGGCAACCTCTGGCGTTGCTCCTGTGGATGGCTGTATGGTGATGGTGACAAGGAATGGATATGAACGGGGGAATCCCTGATTGACCAGGCCATGAAAATTTAAAATCCCTTTATATCCTTTTCAGTTAAATTGTGTCCCATCTTTTTAAGTTTTTCTGATATTTGTTTTGCGTTTATTCCCTGTTTTAACATTTTCCTTACGTATGGGACTAATTCGTCTGGCTTTAATTTACGGTATCCCTTGCTTATATTTTCTGACCACCAAATTGGTAATGGATTTGAAAATCTTATGAATATGTTACCGTTTGTAAATAGGGTTTCTTCGCAGTTTGCTGGTTGCATTTCATTTAGATACTTGAATAATGTCTTGGTTCTTTGACCTTCTATATCTTCTGTATCAATGAATTGCATTGGTTTTATCAGGAACCCATCAGAATTTTGGTGAATCTTCAGGTCGTGACCTGATGAGATTTGGGTATTAAAAATCATTCTTAAGCCACGTTGCCTGACCAAATACAGGAGGCTTGACAAAAATTTATTTGCTTTTGTCATTGCGCTTCTTGAGCTATAATCCACTGCTGCTTCATTTATTATAATCAAGCTTTCATCAGGGGTTTCCTCTATATTATCAACCATCTTAATCCATTCAGGCAAATTAAAATTTGGCATGAGTTCATGCCAGACTATATTAAGCTTGCCTTTAAGCATTTCAGCAAGCCAACAACAAAATGCTGTTTTTCCTCCCCCTCTTTTGCCAATCATGGTCAGAATGCAACTGTTATTTATTATCCATTCCAAAAATTCTGTTTGTTTTTCACTGTCAGTTTTTATATCATTTTTTGTCAGCAGATATCCCATGCATGGGTCAATAGCATACCAATCTGCAAATTTTTTGCATTTATCTGCCCATTCTATCCATCTTTTATCAATCATCCCTTCAAACAGTATTTGATGTTCATCAAGCCATATCCTTAATCCTGGTTTATCTAAAAATTTGTCTTTATGAAATTCGTCAATAGCTTTCAAAGTATCACTCCCCTATTTTTACTTCCTTAAGCCTGGCCTAAAATATAATCTGCTGCTCCTTGTTTCATGCTCTTTTTTTCTTCAATATTCATCCTTCTAATCATGGTTTTCATTTCTTCAACTTTTGATTTCATTTCCGTATATAATCCTTTATAAGTGTTGCAAAGCCTGAAGCTCTCCTCCAGTTGCTGGGTCAGGTAGGAAACTTTTATGCTCTTCACCTTGCCCTTCTGCGTCAGCCAGGTCTGGGCCTCAGTTGACAATTCTTCTATGTCAGCTTTGTTGTCCTTTATCTGGGCTGATGACATGCCGAACCAGTATGGGGGCTTCCTGCCGTATGCCAGTATCTTCTCAACCACCTGGACAGGCAGGTCCTTCAGCTGGACTTCCTTGTGGTCCACAAGCCCTATATGGTTCAGCCCCCCTATCTCGTTGTCTGACTCTATCGGTGTTATGACGGTCCCGTTGTTGAAGCACCAGTGGAATCCCTCCCCGCCCTTCCTTATGCTGACCTTGGTGTAGATGTCGCCCATGGAGTACAGGTTCCATTCCCCTACTGTTGCAAAGGGCTTGCCTATTATCGTGGTTACGACAGGGGGGAATATCCCTTTCGGGGACACGTGTCTCAAACCAACCATGATGCCCTTGCCAAGCAGTACCAGCAAAATGAAATAGCTCAGATAGAGCCAGAACAGGTTGCTCGGTTCAAACTTGTCCCGGTAGAACACGTAGAGCAGGAACATTACCAGTATGTAGAACCCGTACTGCATTATCTGCGAGTTCTTGCTCTCTTCCGGCTCATCATCAAATTCACTCATATCTTAACCCCCGGCTTCGTCTTCAGCCATCCCAGGACCTTATTGGTAAGTGTCTCAAGGGCCCTCTCTTCCAGGCACTTGAGCCTTATGTATTCAGTCAGGGCCCTTATGCCTATTGTGTCAGCTGCTATCCTCATCCAGTCAAGCTCATCCTGGGTAAACTTAACCTCAACTGGTATCTGGTCACTTGCTGCCCTTTTTCTTTTTCTTGGCATTCAGCTCCTCCCTTATCTTCCTCTCCATCTCAAGCTGTTGCATGCTCTTCTTCTCATCCCCCTTCTTCAGGCCTGAAAACAATGCCCTGTAGTCGCCTGCTTTTATCTCGCCCTTCTTGCTGAAGGCCCACATAGACACGCAGAATATCACTATGATGACAAAGGCATAGATGATGGTATTGTCGGGCGGTGCAGGTGGAACATAAGGTTCAGATGCTGAGATATTGCCTATTGCAGCCTCCAGGCCCAGCTTCGTCACGTACTTGTTGGGCATCCCCCCTATGACTGTCTGCAGCTCCTCAATCAGGGAGTATATCTCCTCTGAGCTGCCCTCTATCGTGATTTCCTCTGTCAAGGCAGCTATTGCATCAGTCATCTCTGCCAGGGTTTCAAGCCACATGGTCTTCCCCTCTATGAAGGCAGTGTAATTGTCAAGGTGGGACCTGGTTTTTGACTCCACTATGTCGGTTATGTTCTGGACATTTCCAAGGCTGGTATCTATGTGAAGCAGGACCAATTCACGCCAAATATTTGTTTCCCTTATTGTATAGTAGTTGTTCAGGTCGCCTTCTTCAAATATGGAAATCAGCGTCTCATTATCTATGCTGGTATTAATTGCCAGTGCATTCAGGACATCTGTCTGTTCCTGGGTAAGTGCACTTGCAGCTCCTGAGAGAATCAAGAAACTGAAAATCAATGCCAAAATTCCTGTTATCCCCATATAATCCTCCTAATATATATATTGCATTAGTGGTATTTAAATACCCCTTTAAAACATATGCACAGCATATTAAATTGCCTTTTACTACCATTAAGTTTATAAACCCCTGGTGTCAATTCTTATCCACGGGGTTGGAAATATGATTATTTATGGCTCTTGTAAACAACGGAGGAGAAAACTGTGATTAACAAATACCTTTTAGTTATCCTACTCTTCGGAGCTTGTTTCCTGTTCATAGCACCATACATGGGCGTTACAGGGCTTCCAATGGTAGCGCTTCTTACAGCGATTTTCGTTGGTGTCGCTTCACTTACAAAGGTCGGCAACGTCTTCAAGCTCAGCCGCATGTACGGGCTCATCGTGATATTCATCCCCCTTTTCATCTTGGGACTATACACTGGATGGTGGGCAGCATACGGCATAACAACTGCAACCCTCGGCCTTGAACCCCTGGAAGCTCTTGTCATCCCAACAGCAGTGGTACCCACGGAGGCGCAAGCAGCTTGCAGAGCATCAGTGAAGGCAGTCAACCCGAACATAGTTGGTGACGCAGCAACCCTTGTCCTTTCGGGCTGGGATGTTGAATCACTGACAGCATACACATCAACCGTTGACATAGGAACGGACTGCTGGATATACGTGAACGGCAACGGCCCGCTTGACTATGCAGGTCTATCCACGGCAACATCTGCGACCGCACATACTGCACTTGCAAACGTTGGCGACATAGTTTACGTATACTGCGGTGGAACTTCCTATTACACAGAACCCATTGAGGCACAATGCATTGACCAGGTGAATACACCCGTGAACCTGTTGGCCCATGCCATAGCAGCTGAATCAAATATAGCCCTGACCTGCTTTGACAACACAGGTGCAGTTGGATGTTCAGCGGCCGACAACACAACCAACGGAGACTACGACATAACACTCGGGGCCAATGGTGATGACTCCTATTACGTCAGAGTGAAAAATAATGTAGCAGTCAAGGCATTCAACTTCGGTGGGTTTGCAGTCAAGGTCAGCAATGACATTGACGATGCCTATCCAATAACAGGTTCCGTCCTTACAAGCAAGGTAGTACCCAAGTTCCTGAAGGGATTAGCAATTTCACCAGCAGCTGCTGGTGGTATAGCTAATAACTTCACTTCAGCAAATTACAACTACCTGTATCAGCTCCCGGCACCAATCCTGCTGAGCCAGTGGCAATACCAGGATTTCGGCTTCATCATTGAAGGCGGTGGTACTGACCCTGCGGAAACAAACGTATTCAACACAGGGGATAGTGTCATAACATGCGTAGTGGACAGCCAGTACGCAAAGGGAAGCGATGGTACAGTAAAGCTGCTGCCTTATGCAGACACGCTTGCCCAGGCCAATGTAGGAATAACTGAAGACATCTTGTTCCCAGTAGGGAAAACCACTTGCATGGTCCTTTACGGTATTTGAGGTTGCAGTCTTCCATGGGATGCCATGAAGCTGCAGTCCTTTTGCTTATCCGTGAAGTCATGGGGGTCAATCCCCCTGTCCTTTCTTAACCTTGCCTTTATTATTGTTGGCATGGTTTCATCATGATTAACTCAGCTGAAAGATTAGGTGACAAGGATGCCATACGAATTTGAAAACTTGAACAGGGATGCAGACGGGAGATTTACCAGGGGTTACACTTATGAATCTCCCAAAAAGGGCAGAACCTTTGAGGGGATGTATGGCAATGAAAAAACCAAGGTCATAAAGCGTAAATGGAAAAAGAAGCCAAGGGGATTTAAAAAGGGCCATTCTCAGCTTAATTCTGGAAGGACGCATTTCAAGAAGGGACAGGAACCCTGGAATAAAAACAAGAAGGGCATCCACTTGTCTCCTGAAACTGAATTTCAAAGGGGACAATTAACAGGAGATAAGCATCCAAACTGGAAGGGAGGCATTTCCCCGATTAGAAATCTAATCTGGAGGAGTGAACAATACCAGGAATGGAGGGATGCTGTTTTCAAAAGGGATGATTATACCTGTCAGGATTGCAACAAAAGGGGCGGGAGAATTGTTGCACATCACATTAAATTCTTTTCATTATTTCCAGAACTGGGATTTGATGTTGACAATGGTAGAACTCTATGCAGGAGTTGCCACAGTAAACTGCATGCCAAATTAAAGGGGGTTGCAGGATGATACCCATAATAACTGGCTATATTAAGAAAATTAGTGCACTTCCAACTGGAATATTTATTTTCTTTATTATCTTAATGTTAATTTTAGGGTCGGATTGGATTTATGCAACATACTCTCAGCAGATGAAGGACCTCCTTTATGTTTACCTGTTCATGTACCTGATTGCATTTACAATGGTACCCAAACCGAAGAAGACAGTAACCATAACCATTGGAAGGGGCATAGGAAGCTTTGCAATAATGTTCATAGCCACGTTCATAATCATGCTTACAGTCTCCCCTTTTATGGGTGCGGTCCTGAAGCTGTCCACCATTGAAGCGGGGATAGCCTTTGTTGCCACCTTCGGGCTGATGCATGCCTTCATTAAGGCATACATAGAAGAGAAGGTCTTCAGGGAAAGGCTTGCCCCCAGGATAGGGGGTGTAGCTTCAAGCATACTGTTCGGGGTCTTCCACTTCTTCGTATTGGTAGGATTCTTCGGGTTCACCCTGCCCCTGTTCATAGCCATGGCATGGTTCGGCTTCCTGGGATTTATATGGTTCATAATCTGGAAGAGAACAAATGACACAATGGCATCTACAGGTTCGCACCTGGGCTATAACACTGTCGTGATGGGGATGGCCTCCGCAATATTGGGGGCAGGAGCATAGAGGTGGATGTGATATGAATGTTACCTATGAAGATAACAATGGCTGCAGTGGGGAGCCTTTTGATACTGATAGGAATGTACTGCTTCCCATTCGGCCAAGACATGTTCATGCTATGGCTCACCCAGCAGGTGGGGGGTCAGGCACAGGCCTGGACGGCCCTGTACTTCATCTGCTTCTCCCTGATATTTGTGGGCTTCATGATGGGGGGCCTGAAGATGCTCCCCATACAGCAGATGAGCAGGATATTTCAGCTCATGGTCACGAACCCCGTGGGCTTCGTGATATTGGTGGTCGTGATGTTCATAATCTCGCAGATAGCATTCAGGTTTATAGGAGGTGCTTGACATGCCGTTCTTCATAATTGGAATTGCAATAATTATAGGGAGCATCCTGATAAACATAGCCATGCAGTTTCCCTGGACCCTGGCCTTGATTGGTGGCGTATTCGGTGCGGATGTGACAGCAGGCTTTGAATGGATTGCAAGCTCCCTGGAGATAATAATTCCCCTGGGCATCTTCCTGATAATCTGGAAGTTTGCCAAACTCCTGGGTCCTCTTGGCCCAATAATAGCAGGTGCAGTAGCCATCGTGGTCGGCCTTATAATGTTCTTGGTGATGGGATTATGAAAGGTATAATAAGTCCAATAATGATTGTAGCGGGGCTGGTTTTAATAGTGATAGCAGCGCAGCTGGCTGGGGTTGATATTCTTGGGACCCTGGCTGAGCAGGCAGGAATCGGTACGGGCCGTTTCACTGTTGTCAGCATTTATGCAGAGGATACCATAGTCCCTGGAACCGACCTGAGCAGGACATACATGGTGGCCACTGCCGTGGCAAACAATGGTGCAGAAACCATAATAGGCTCAGTCCAGCCTTATGAGTTCAAGGGCTTGTCCGGCTACGGCACTGCAAACATATTCTCCATAAGGATGACCAACTTAATGGAAACTGCCAAGTACAGGGTCCTGAACCAGCAGATGAACAACATATTTATCATAGATTATGTGGTGATAAGTGCTGGTACCACTTGCTCAGCACACCTCGGGCATCCTGTTGCCTGGGATGTCAGGTGCACAGCCATTACCTGTATCGGGCAGAGCCTTGACACGAGCAAGCGTGTATGCGCCTGGTGGAGAACAATAGCAGTGGAAGCTCCAATAAGGCATGAAAGCACAAAGTCAGAGGCAAGGGTCCAGCTTACATCATCAACAGCCACAGATACTGTTACAATTTCTAATGAGCAGCGTTCCGGGAGCTTCACTGCCAATGGAGAGCTTGTCGGAACAGTGAACTGGGTTGGCGGGCTTGTATCAGGTGTCCAGCCACCATCAGCATCAGGCTATGTAGTCTATTATGACAAGCAGAAAAACTACTGGAAGATAATGGAGAGCTACAACAAGTATGCAAGGGAATATACCGGGAACTTTGCTGAGGTGAAATCCAACATGGCGAGATACCATGACAATGAGCATGTTGACATAAACATCGCCATCCGGGACATCCAGAATTACAGGAACTTCATGTTCGGCTACACGGCCCAGGACACTTCAATATCAACTGGCTTCGTCTGGGACAAGAGATATGATGCTACAGGCTCCGCAACAGGGCTGCTCTACAACATGCCAATAAGCTCCATGCTGCCTATGCTCAAGTTCAGGATGAAAGCAAGCTGGCTCGGTGTCCAGGTTGACATTGGGCAGCCAAGGATTAACAAGCCCATAGTGCCAATTGAGTTCACATCAGGTGGCGGTGACGGCAGGATAAAAGTTTCAATAACCAACATAGGGGCGCAGCCAGGAAGCTTTGACATCAGCCTTGAACAATGCACCAAGTTCACACAGTCCTACCCGGTTGTGGGCGAGCAGTTTAATCCCAGCCAAACCAGAGTCATTGAAGTCCCGGTCCAGTCAACGGGTGCTGCCAAGGCAGATGAACAGACATGCACCATAAAGGTCTGCGATGCTTCAGGATTCGGAACCTGTGACACTGCCTCTGTGGATATAACAATGACAGAAGCAAGGTGGTGCACTGAAGGTTCTACAGAAACCCAGGGCAAGTGCATAGTCAAGTGCATTAACAATGAATGGAAGGTTGAGGACTGCTGCGAGTACGGCTTTGAAAAAGACTTCCTTGGTGCCTGGGGATGCAAGCCGGAACCCGGGGTAAACGGAAACGGCTTTCCTGACATATTCAGCATGCTTGCATCTGCAATAGGCCTGTTCATTGCTGGCCTGGTTGTTGCCTTTATAATCCTTATAATCCTGGTGGTATTGAGCATATTCATCCCGGGGCTCATATTCCTTAAATTCCTGAAGAGCGTGAAGATATTTATAATTGTCTTGATAGTGCTGGCCATAGCCCTGGCCTTCCTGTTCACACCCTTTGTGTCACAAGTATATGTCGCATACATTGCGGAGTTGATTTAAATGAAAATACCAGTGCTCTTTACATTGGCCCTAGTGGCCCTGGTAGTTTTAATCAGCGGCTGCACCATTCCTGCAAGCCTCTACGGGGTGAAATGCATGGGCTCCATATCTGGGGTATCCATAACAGAGGATAAGATAATTTATAACATTGCAAAGAACCCTATTGATGTTAACAGGTACCAGAACCCGGGGTCAGTCGGATTATGTCTTAATGTTGCAGACGTTCACAGAATTACCATATCAGTTTCAAGAGAGGTATGCAACCAATATGCTGGATGGTGGCCTGGAATGCAGGTCTCCTGGCAGGATGACCCTTGGGAATGCAGGATTAATTCCCTGCCAACCAAGACTGACAATATTGAGGTAATTTCAAGTATTGCTGTTTCAGGAACAATAGACCCGATGTACCAGGGAAGAGAAGGAACCTGTACGGTGTCCCCGGTAACGGTTACGGGAATGGGCGGGAATTATTTCAGCACTTCAAGGCTGGACTGCATAAGGAGCAGGGACAACAGGGACGTGTCTGGTGCATTATCAATACTTTATTCAGTTTCAGGAACAGTTACACTGAGCAAGATACCAGAACCATACTGCGGAGACGGGATATGCCAGGCAACAGAATCATGCGAGGGCTGCCCCGAGGATTGCGGGACCTGTCCTGTAGAGGAATACTGTAGTGACGGAATATGTCAGGCAACTGAAACCAGCATAAGCTGTCCTGGGGACTGCCCTGCTGATGAGCCTCCTGCACCATTAGACCCGATAACCAATTTCTTTGCTGCTATATCAGACATGCTGACTGGCTTCATACAGTTCTTCGTGAACCTGTTCAGGGGAGGGTGAGGTCTCCTGTCCTCCACATTTAAAGGTGTGAATTAATAATTAAGGGGGTTGATAATGATGCTTAAAATGCTGTCCATAATTAGTATTTTTGGTGTCCTGCTTATCAGCGGTTGCACCACCCAGGCAATAGAATCACCATCCCCACAATTTTCATATTGTCTTGGCAATGATGTGGTTTTCAACAGGGATGCCCTGCAGATAGGTTGCCAAGATAATGTCTGCACCATTACCTTTGCAGAAGGCATAAAACCAATAATTACAACAACAACAGGTATATCCATGTATCCTACTATGTGCAACAAGGACATAACAATCCTTGTTCCTGTAAATGAACCAGAAAACCTACATATCGGAGACATTATTGCAACGGAAACAGGAACCATGCACAGGATTATTAATGCTTGTGAAGGTGGTTGGGTTTTAAAAGGTGATTACTGGCTTGCTGTCCCAGACGGGTGTATCCCCTATTCAAGAATCAGGGAGAGGCTAGTTGTCCAGGTGAGAAAATGAACAATAAAATCTTCCCCATAACAGTGGTCTTGGCGTTTATCCTGATGGCAGGAATAGCCCAGGGAGCAGAACCTGCAATAACTATTACTACACCAACCAATACAACTTATGCAAGAACCACCATATATCTGAATGCAACTTCCAATGAAACAACCGACTGGATGGCCTTTGAGTTGAATGGAGCAGCCAACGATACAACAATTTATGACACTGAAACAAGCGGAGAGAGTACTGACGGATTGCTTATAATTTCCACCCAATGGGTGGCTGTTCAGATAAACTTTACACAACCAGGAACATTGCATAATTTCAGCATTTATCTCAAAAATACATCAACAGGTAATAATAAACCCATCACAGTCACTATAATTAATGACAGCAATGACAACCTACCCAATGGTTCTGTTATTGAAGAATTAGCTAATCAAACCATTCCATTTAATGTTAAAACTTGGGTTAATTATAATCCCACAGATTTTGATTTTGCAGTGGGTGAAAGATACTGGATAGTGGTTTGGACGCTTGAAACAGGGGCACCCACTTATACATGGTATCAGGTTGGCAGTGGTTCAAATTACCCAGAAGAGACATGGCTCGGAACATACCGTGTAGCATCTACAGACCAAAACATATCTTGGGTTACTTATAATTATGCTGGCTTGTCACCATCCTCGGATTACCTTACATTAAAGGTAAATGCAAGCGTAAAGGAATTTAATAATGTAATAATAACAGCAGCAGAAGGCAACAATGAATTAATTGTCTTTGCCAATGACACATCAGGAAATATGAATTACACAAAAGTAATTTTCTTCGTGGATTCCACACCCCCGCACTTCTCAAGCTATGACATAAACGCAACCCCCAACGAAGACCAGGATATCAACATAAGTGTAATAATAACAGACAGCAGTTCAATAGTTGACACGGTCTTCATTGAAGTCACAAACAACACAGACACTATTAACTATACAGTAAATATAAACATCACAACTGAATGGGAGTTCATACTGAGGCGCACCAACTTCACTGCCCATGACAACATTACCTGGTATTGGTATGCCAATGATACTGGCGGGAACCTGAACAGGTCAGCCCAACAGGAGTTCATAGTTGTTAATCGGGCCCCAGCTGCTCCAACTCTGGGCATTCCTGCAAACAATTCAAACCTGTCTACAGCAAGCATAACCTTCAACTGGACTTTATCCACCGACAATGATGCAGAGGACACCTTCACTTATTACTTACTGATAAACGGAACCATGAACTTGTCAAATGCCAACATCACCAACTGGACGGCAGTTTCTTTTGTGGATGGCTCTTACTTCTGGAACATATACGCTGATGACAACTACACAAACACAAGCTCCCTATACAGGAATTTCACTGTGGATACTGTTTATCCCCACTTTTCAGGCTACAAGACTAACACAACACCCAACGAGGACCAGGACATTGTACTCAATGTGACACTCACTGAAGATTATCTTGACACAATAACCCTTGAGCTGAAGAACAACACCCATACCATCAACTACACCCCAATCAGCATAGGCTCTGAACATTACTTGGTAATAGACCAGAACAACTACACTGCTCATGACAACATTACCTGGTATTGGTATGCCAATGACACTGCAGGCAACCTCAATTCTTCAAGCCAGCAGGAGTTCATAGTAGCAAACCAGGCTCCCTCTGCCCCCGCATTGGGGGTCCCCGCCAACAACACCAACAGCTCCTCATCCTTGGTAACCTTCAACTGGTCTTTAAGCACGGACTTGGATGCAGAAGACACCTTCACTTATTACTTACTGATAAACGGAACCATGAACTTGTCAAATGCCAACATCACCAACTGGACGGCAGTTTCTTTTGTGGATGGTGAATACTACTGGTATGTCTATGCCGACGACAACTACACAAACACCTCATCCCTGCAGAGGAACTTTGTTGTAGACACTGTCAAGCCCTCCATAGATATTGACTACCCTGTCAATGGGCAACATTATGGCAATGCAACCAGGGAGTTGAACTTCACTGTAACTGATGCCTACCCCCAGACATACATCCTTGAATATTTTAATGCCAGCAATTCTACACAAGCCCTGAACTTCACTTGGTTCAATGGAAGCAACATCACATTCTCCCCTGTCCTGAATGCCAACCAAACAGCAACCTTATACATCAACGACACGGCAGGTAACCTCAATCATTCCAGCATCAGTTTTGTTTCAGACATAACAGCCCCTACAATGTCGGATGCAACCCAGACTACCTGCGTTGAGTTCAACCAGATAATGGTGTATTCCTGGACCCAGTCAGACAACCTTGCAGGGACGTTCAAGGAGTCATACTGCAACTGGACAAGTCCCTCATCAAAGACCTACAAGATAAGCTCTTCCTCTGTATCTGTAAATGCAACGGCAACCTGCCAACTGTCCCTGAACGAATCAGGAACCTGGAACTTCAAGCTCTATGTAGAGGACGAGGTCCTGAACGGGGAAGGGTTTGAGTTCAACACCTACACCTGGGGAGGCAGCCCAACCCCCTATACTGTAACTGCATTAACAGGCAACTACTTCCTTACAAACGTCAACTTTGATGTTTTGTCTGCCGGTGAATGCGGAGGTGCCGGGGATGGGGGGGGAGGAGGGGGAAGCCCAATAAGCCCCCCGGAGATAATAAACATAACCTGCCCAATCGGCTACTTCGCCAACCTGACTACAATGGGGTGCCAGATAATAGTGACCCCGGTTGAGGAGCTGCCAGCCTTTATCCTCCAGGAATGGCTCACAGCTCCCCGGCTCGGCATCTTCTCCGTCCTGCAACTGCTCCTGATACTTGCTGCAACAGGATTCGCATACGGCTACACGGACAAGTTCAAGAAGTTTGATGAAAGGCAGGTCCTGGCAATGGCAGCAGTGGTGCTGTTCATAGCAATGATAACCTGGTCTGCCTTCAGCCCTGAGATGCTCACAGATATGTCAGCAAGCCTCCAGGGAACACTGGCAGACCTTGCTACCCTGGGGGGTGGATAATGAGCCCAAAAGTTGCCAGCTTCCTGAGAATGAAGATACAGCAAAAAAGGGAAAGGAAGATGCTGTTCAGGACTGTTGCTGCAGCAGTAATCATCTCCTTCATACTCACCCTCGTTATCCTGCAGCCCTACAAGTCCTATGACATCAATGTAACTGCATCCATGGTCAAGGCACTGCTGGAAGCCCCCGCAGCCCCTGCAATAATGACGGGAGGGGGGCCAACAAGAGATACATACTTCCCTGACATAACCATAGATGATGTATGGTCATCTGGTTTCACCATAACCTTTCACCGCTTCATCAACGGAACCTGGGGTATTGAAGCTACCAACTACACCCTGAACGGGACCCTGATTTCAAATTGGGGCGAAGTCAATCTCACCTGGACAGGAGATGAATGGATTATTTTTGATGGTGCAGTAGCAACATATAATGAAACCAAACTCAATGAGTCCCTGGACCTATTGAACAACACTGCAGCTGACTATGCCCGGGACTACGCTAATATCCTGGACCTGGTTCAGAACATTACAATCTCAGCCTATGCCCGGGCTTATGCTGATGCCATGGACCTGATTAACAACAACTCCCTCATGTTCTATTCGGATACCAATGACACCCTGATTAATGATTCCATGAAGTCCTACTCGGTCTTTTGGGTAAATGAAACAATGAGGGCATACGTGGATGCCCTGAACAGCACCATGACCTCCCTGGTAGGCTGGTACAATGGAACAATGAAAGTCTACGCTGATGCCCTTGACCTGGCCCAGAATACTACAACATCAGCTTATGCCCGGGCCTACGCTGATGCCATGGACATCATCATCAATAATTCCATGAAGTCTTATGCAGCCTGGATGAACGATACGATGAAGGATTACGTCCTCGGGGTGAACTCCACCATGGATGCCTACGTGGATGCCCTGAACAGCACCATGACTTCCCTGGTAGACTTCTACAACGGGACCATGAAGACATACGCTGATGCCCTTGACCTGGTCCAGAACACCACAATCTCAGCTTATGCCCGGGCCTATGCTGATGCTATGGATATTGTTATCAACAACTCCATGAAGTCATATTCACTCTGGGTTAACGGAACAATGCAGACCTATGTGATTAAAGTAAATGAAACCATGGATGCCTACGTGGATGCCCTGGACCTGGCCCAGAACACCACAATCTCAGCCTATGCAAGGGCCTACGCTGATGCCATGGACCTGATTAACAACAACTCCCTCATGTTCTATTCGGATACCAACGACACCCTGATTAACAATTCCCTGAAGTCTTATGCCCTCTGGGTGAACTCCACCATGGATGCCTACGTGGATGCAATGGTCCTTTATTTCAATGACACCCACATGGCAGCCTATGTCCTTGGGGTAAACGAAACCATGCGGATTCATGTAGAAGCTGTGGACCTGGCCCAGAATACTACAACATCAGCTTATGCCCGGGCCTATGCTGATGCCCGGGATAGCCTCCAGGACGAGTGCAGCGAGATTACAAATTGTGTGCCAAGTGCCTGGGATGCCTACAGTGATTTCATGGGAACTACAACAGCCACCAAGTGGTGCCTATGGGATGGCTCAGAAATAGACTGCAATGTAGAGCCAGTAATCCAGGCTCCTCTTAATACAACAGGCTGGGCAAACTATGCAAATGACTCTGACAAACTGGACGGTCAAGAAGGTTCTTACTATTTAGATTATCCTGGTGATGCATTCATAAACGATACAGAAGAGAGCAATTTAAATGTAAATGCTTCAACATTCTGCAATGCTTCTGATTATCTTGGTAGTCATGACAGTTCGTATTATCTTGACTACCCTGGAGACGCATTCTTAAACGACACTGAGGAAGGAGACCTCAACGTCAACGCTTCTGATTGGTGGGACTCCCTGGATACCCCGCCAGCAGTCTGGGGAGCTGACCCCTACATAAACGATACAGAGGAAGGGGACCTCAACACCAATGCCTCTGTTTGGTGGTATAACCTGAACTCCCCCCTGGCTGCATGGACACAAACTAATACAACACCAGAAGTCCAAGCTGCAATAAATGGAAGCGATATTCAGTTGGAAACCCTGTTCATGGGGAGCAGTGAAGGAGACTCCTACATCTATTTCTATGAAGATGGCTCTGCAACAGGGGAATATCTTAAGTGGAGCAATACTTTTGATGAGTTCCAGTTCTTTGATGATGTTTATGTTGGGGGAAGCCTTGAAATCATGAATTCTATTAAGGCTTATGAAGATATTTATACAATAGACCCAGAAAGCGATTTATGGCTCGGCTCATCAACCCAGGCAGCAGCCAACTGGCAGGCATACGCAGACGGCTCTATGGTGGCTGCTGTTGGTAAGTTCAATGTGTCCACAACAGGCGAGCTGACCTCTGACGCTGGGGCTACATTCGCTGAGAATGTAACAGCAAGCACTCTCATAGCCGAGAACGCAACACTCTCAAGTATCAGTATTAGTGACGAAGTCACAGGCTACCAGATTGACGGGGTTGACTTTTTAAGGATGGAGGGGAGTGGGAACCTCTTCCTGGGGACTGATGTTGCTGTGAATGAACAGCCTATCAACAATCTGATTATCGGCTATAAAGCAGGGGAGAACATTGCCCATACGACAGGGGAAACAGGAAGGTCTAATGTTTATATTGGTGTTTATGCTGGACAAGGCAACACAGCAGGAGTTAATAATACAGGGATGTTTAATGTAGCCCTGGGCAAGGAAGCCCTTAGATATAACACTGTCGGGCAACAGAACTTCGCCTTGGGATTCCAGGCCTTAAACTCAAATACAGAGGGTTCTATGAATATTGCAATCGGTGCTGGCGCTCTCACTGATAACATAAAAGGAACTGGAAGCATTGGAATTGGCAGGAGTGCTTTAACAAATAATAAAGGCGACTCGGGGCTGAATGTTGCGATAGGCAGAGAGGCAGGAATGGGAGTTGATGGAACTACTACATCCCATAGTTGTGTTTGGATTGGAACTTATGCAGGAAAAGCAGTAACAGGCGGTAACTTTAATACCGCAATAGGCCATGAGGCTGGTGATGCAATAACATCTGGCTGGGGGAACACTGTTATAGGCAAGAGTGCTGGAGGAACTATTAACACTGGGGTAAGAAACACAGTAATAGGGATGTATGCTGGTGGGAGTCTAACAAGTGGAGACGACTGCATTCTTGTCGGGTATGGTGCAGGACAGAAGAACACTGCAGATGACCGCCTGATAATTGATAAACTGGCAAGGGCATCTGTTGCCGAGGAAGCCAATAGTTCAATAATCTATGGTGTGATGGCTAACACACCGGCAGACCAGACATTAACAGTTAATGCCTTATTAAAAGCAACCCAGAACGCCTCAATAGGCTCGGTTGGAAGCCCAGGATGCATAACCATAAGGGACTCGGATGATGGGGGATGGTCTCATATCCAGATGCTTAACGGAGCAATAGTGAATGGGACAGGAGCGTGCAATTAAGGAGGTAAGATAATATGGAAAGATGGAAAGCAGTCAGCATGGTATTATTTGGCATACTACTGGTACTGGGAATATCCACAGCCTACAACACCTATGCTCAACAAATAGAAACCTACGAGCAGGCCATCAACACCAGCTACATCACAGGCCTTAATGAAGGCTTCACCATAGGCCAGGAGTTCCAGTTCAATGCCACCAACAGTTTCATAATCCAGAGCCTCCAGGAGCAGGGCTTCATCAGCTTCCCCGTGTTCATGGGCAACGAATCAGGGAACCTGAAACTGGTAGTGGGGAATTAATGGTTATGCATTGACATGACATAAGGAGAAAGGTGGAGACAAAAAGCTTTAAAAGTTAACCCTAACAAACCCCAAGGGCGGGCTTGCTCGCAAGCCTGCCCTACCCGACAGTTACCTAATTAGTTACCTATTTATAGCCTATAATGACCAGCATAGCGTTTGGAACAATTATCAAGCCCCCCTATCCCTGTCCTACTTCTCATTTATAACACTGTTATATTTATATAAGAATACCCAATATAACATAAGTGAGGCAAGAAATGACCAGAATAAATGAAACGCAGCATAGAACCCAATTCATAGGGATATTAGCAGTACATTTAATATGTGCTAAGTTGATAAAAAAAGGGTGGATGCCATATGCTTTTGGTAATGTCGGTGAAATAGACATCTGTATAACTAAGCCGGGTATAAGAAGATTCATACAACTAAAATCAGCAGTATTAAACAAAACCAGCCATGTAGGAAATTATCCCTGGAAAGAACAGCCAGCATATATATTTTCATCTGGCAGTAGCTGCCCCAAGACTTTTAAAGAAAAATATAATAATTGCGATTATTTAATATTAGCATGTATAAATGATAAGCTCAATTTAAAGGAATGTTATATATTTCCAAACAAAAACATTCCAGATATTAAAAGTCTTTTACATATCTTATCCACCAAAAAATCAAAGTATTTTTCATTTCTAAATAAATGGAACCTTATAAAATAAATTAACCTACAAACCCCAATACAACCTTCCCAACCTATATGTTTCACTATATTCTCCGCAGTATATCGGTTTCACATAGTTATCACTATCAACTCATAACACTTTTTCTGCCCTAATATCAAAACCGATAGACCTCGCCCTTGTCGTTGGTTGGTTGGTTG
>JAUXAV010000050.1 GCA_030619735.1 Candidatus Aenigmatarchaeota archaeon
TCAAAATTACAGCTATAACCACAACCACCAGGCCCAAAACTGACCATAACCACCATTCAGGCTTTTCTTCCTCAACTTCGCAATCCCTGATTTCGACCGGCCTGCCTTCAGTAACATTGCAATCATTCAAATCAGTACAAATTCTTGTCTGTTTTCCTTCTATACATTCGCTCCATTCAGAACATTCCCAATTCGGGTTACATTTGGGGACTTCACAATCCCTAGCCTCATCTGGCTTGTCTTCTATAATATTACAACTATTCAAATCCGTGCAAGTTCTTGTCTGCGTATAATTTAGGCATTCGTCCCATTCCTCACATTTCCAGTCTGGCTCGCATTTAGGAATTTCTTCATTTACAAGCTTGACAACTAAATCAGCCTTATAATTACTAATATCTTTAAGAAAAATCTCTATATCATAATAATTATCATCATCTAAATTTAGTTTTTTAGTCTCATTAACTGTTAAATTAAAAGTTATTGGCTCGCTTGATACAGTTATTATCGCAGTTTTGTTAATTATGTCATCCAGTTTTATTGTGTGAGTTTCATTATTAAATTCAAAACTTATTTTCCAGTTTTTTCTCATAGATTTTTCATAACCCTCTTCTAATTGTTCTTGAGTTGGCTTATAAGTTGGGTAGCCTCCACCACCACCTGAACTTGAAACAGTATAACTTATACTTGAAGTTGCAGAATTACTTGCATCATCTGTGGCTGTACATGTCGCAGTATAAGTTCCTGTATTAAAAGTTGTTGGATTTGTTGTATAGCTTATACTTGGATTTGAATCAAGATTGTCAGTTGCTGAACATGAGCAGGTTATCGTTTCTCCTGTATACACAGAGCTTGGTGAACAGCCAAAACTAATTGTTGGTTCTATTGTATCTAAAGTTATATGCCTCAAACCGGTTGAATTTTTGTTACTTGCTGTATCTGTTATATTCACCTCATAAGTATAATTATTATCATCCAAACCAGTCCAGTTTATCGTATAAGTTGCAGTTGTATAAATTGTCTGATTTACTGCACCACTGTCATTATACAAGGAAAAAGTCATATTTATAAAATTAGTTTCTGTTAAACTAACATTCACATAAATATTACTCTGACTTAGATTTGCATTATTATTTGCTGTCCCCATTCCATAATCAATTAAAGGGTAAATACTATCCACGAAAAAAGTTACATTATTAGTTCCAATATTATTAGCAGAATCATTTACCCAGACAGTTACATTATGCTGTCCTTCTGTCCAGATTACATCTGTTATATTTGCACAATCTGGCAGAGTTGTGTTACTGCTCATTGTGTCATTAGAATACCAGCAGGAATCTACAGAAGTTAAAGCATCTGAAACCGTATAATTAACATCAATTCCAGTATCAGTTGTGTTTGTATTATTAGAAGGATAAACTATGCTTATGCTTGGAGCAGTTAAATCAATTGTAAAAGTAACAGAACTGCTGTTTTCATTGCCAGCAGAATCATTTACCCAGACAGTTACATTATGCTGTCCTTCACTCCATGTAACATCAGTTATATTTGCACAATCTGGCAGAGTTGTGTTACTGCTCATTGTGTCATTAGAATACCAACAAAAGTCTAAGTTAGTATCACTTGCAGTATGATTAACATTCAACTCATTATTAGAACTATTAGTATTATTAGATGGAGAAACAATACTAATATCTGGAAAAGTCGTATCAATAGTATAAACATAATAATTTGTTGAAATTCTGTTATTACCAGTTTGATCATAAGCAATTACTCTCCAATACCAAGTAGTATCTGTTGCCCAATTAGATGTAACCTGATGTGAAGAGTTTGTAACTGTGCCGGTTCTCACATAAGTGTAATTAATTGAGCTAAAATCTGAATCATCATCTACTTCTACTGTATAATTTTTAAAATTAGCTTCAGATGTATCTCCCTTACCAACTCCCCAATCTAATAGAGGAGTTAGGTCTGTTGAATAAGTATTATTTGAAGGCGAAATTAAATCAAATGCTGTTGGTGCTTGAGAATCTTCTAAAATAAAATTCATTGGAGATGAATTTGTTAAAGTAGTGTTTATTGTGTAATACTCAGAGTTGGACTTTACTAAATCCCCAGTAGAATTATACCAGTTTACATTATAATCATTATTTAAAGTAACATTTGTAACATTATAATCATAGTAGTTTGTTACAGTGCATGATGTATTGCCACTAGATGTTGTGCAGTTTGCTTTTACATATTGCCATGTTGTCAAGCAGTCAGAGCAATAACTATGACCAGAAGCATTATAACCTAAATATTTCCAGTCCCCTGTTCCTAAACCAAAATCAAAGGCGTAAACATGCCAGTCATCTGTTGAAAAATAAACATTGCCTTGTGCAATAGCAGGAGCACTAAGTATCCATTCATTAATATTATATTTCCATATTTCTGAGCAGTCTGTTGTATTTATAAGATAAAAATATCCATCCATGCTGCCAAAAAAAGCAAGACCACCACTAGCATTTGTAATAGCTGGTCCCTGGAAAATACCATCACCAATATAAAAACTACAATTAGTAGTTCCATCATCTAAATTAAATGAATAAAGTTTATTTGCAATCCCCCATCCTCCTGCCCAAAGCCTGTTATCATAAATAGCCATCTGACTTAAAAATCCACCAACATCTGTTCTGCTCCATATTAGCGAGCCATTAGTAGCATTATATGCACCAATCCCTGCTGGACTATACGTGCTAGCAGCATAAATAATTCCATCTTTAATAGAGGGCTGTATATCCCAAAAATCACCAAAAGCAGTACTGCTCCATATTAATGAGCCATTAGTAGCATTAACCTGGAAAAAATTAATTGTAGCTCCATATGCCCCAGCAGTTACTGTATCTTCCCAATAAAGGGGTGTCATTAGAACATGTGAAGCACCAGGAACTGTATATTCCCATGCAATTGTGCAGTTTTCTTTATAGAAAGCATGAAGATGACCATGATCATAAGAACCTCCAAAAATCAAATCATCACTTTGGGCTAAGCCCGCTGCGATTCCATCAGAGCCAGCAATTTGACTGCAAATAACTGAGCCATTTGTTTTATTAAGCTTATAGATTCCATCAATTCCTGCCATATAAGTATTAATATAAATATAATCATTATTCTGATTATCAATTAATGGCGTGCCATCACAATCGCCAATATAAGTGCTCCAGATAACACTACCTGTAGTTGCATTAAAAGCAGTGATATTTCTAATTCCAGCATTACCACTCACAGCTTTCCCGCAAACATATCCTATATCATTTTCAACAACAACACTGCCAAACCCATCATAGGTTCCAGTAGCATTAACCTTGAAAACCAATTCATGCCCATAAGCATCTCCTGTTCGATTTAAATCTATTAAAATACTTTTAGGTTCTGGATTTGTAAGTTCCCCAGTCACAAAAGATATAGAAAATTCTAAAAAGACAATAATCGCCAAAAAGCTAATCAAAACTTTGCAAATCATAAGATTATTTTTTTCCATTTTCATTTTTTCCCCTGCTTTTCTTTTAAAAAATAAATTTTAGCCATACCAACTCGTCTTATTTTAACTTTTCCTGCACCTTCTAAAAATGCAAAACAATTACTGATGGTTTGCCTTGAAAGATTAAGTTTTTTAGATAATTCAGAAACAGTAAAACCTTCTTGGTTCTTCCCCAATTCTTCTATAATTTTTTCTCTATTAGTCTTTATCATTTTACTCATTGCTTACCAATATTGTCTATTAATATTGTAAATCAACTATTTAAATGTTTTTATGCATTGGTGAGAATAATAGAACAATTTAAATTGTTTAAATAATTCCCCGGATAATAATAACCATGTACCAATGGATTCTCCTCGCCATAGGGGTTGGGGGATTCGGCCTGGCAGCCTACTGGGATTTGAAGACCACGGAGTTCCCTGACTGGCTCCCTTACGCCATGATAATCCTTGCCCTTGCGGTAAGGGCTGGCGCTTCTTTTTTTCTCCGGGACTGGTCCATCCTGACGGAATCTGTAATAATAGGCCTGGTCTTCCTGGGCTTTGGACTCCTCCTGTATTTCCTGAAGCAATGGGGCGACGGCGACGGATGGCTGCTGGGGGCCCTGGGCTTCCTGTTCCCAGCATCCTCGGGCTTTGCAGTCCAGACAGGAAGTTTCCCATTCCCCTTCATCCTGCTCTTCAACTTCTTCCTTGTCGCTTTTGCCTACCTTGTTATCTATTCCATAGCCCTGGGCATCAGGACCCCCGGTGTCAAGGCCCTGTTCCTGAAATCCCTCAGAAAGGAGGCAAAGGGCATGGTCTCCATCATGGTGGCATTCACAATCGCCTGCGCAGCAGTGATAACCTACATGAACTTCATATACCTCATACCCTTCCAGAAACTTTCCTTCCTTGCAATATTCCCTGTAATACTTATCCTGCTGCTTCTTTTCCTGCGCTACGGAAGGCTTATAGAGACCCATGTCTTCAGGAAGAGAATCCCTGTCAGCAGGCTCAGGGTGGGGGACGTGCTTATAACCCAGAGATGGCGGGGCCTTACGGAAAGGGAGGTCAGGGACCTTAAGAAGAAGGGAGGAAGGATCTGGATAAAGGAGGGCGTAAGGTTTGCGCCAGTCTTCCTTCTAACCCTGCTCATAACATTGTTTTACGGCAGCCTGGCAGCGCTGTTCCTAATACTATAAACAAAAATGGGGAGGATAAGGGTAAGGCTGTTTTGCCTCCCCCAAATTTTAAATCAAAACCTAAATCCTTCTCACTCTGTCAACCTTGACTTTCCTTACTATTGCTTTCTTTACCTTTGCCGGAAGCCAGCTGGGCCTGTTTGAGGGTGCTGACACCTTCTTTATAGAGCCCCTGAAGACATGGATTGAGTATGTTCCGTCCTTGTTCCTTCTTCCTCTTTCCCTGAGCTTTATGTCGTTAATTCCTCGGGTTGCTGCCTTCAGAGCTGCCTGCCTTGGTGACCTTCCTGTAAACACTGACGCTCTGTTGCCTCTTTTAAGAACGTAGTATTTCCTCTTTGCTCTTCTCCTCTTTGCCATTTTAACACCTCCATATTATATTGAACCAGAGTTTCTGGTTCAATTGCTATTGCCATACCAGGAAACCGCTTTGGCGGTTACAAGGAGGCAATATTATACGCTTGATACGGTTTTGTATTAAAAATATGACAATAGGGTTTATAAATGTTTCGCCTTCTACTGGTTTTGTTCCTAACCAGTAGCTATAGAGGCGATTATTTATAACCATTCAATTTAAATCCTTATCCCAAGTATATTTATGGAGCCCCATATTATTGAACTCCCCAGGAAAATCCTGGTGGGAAGGAATGTTATCGGTAAAATTCCGGAGTTGTTAAAAACCCTGGGCATAGAGGGAAGAATCCTTATACTGTCTGACAAGACCACAAGGGGGATTGCCGGTGGAAAAATCCAGGACCTGCTTACCGGAAATTTTGAAGCAGACCTGGAGATTGTAAAGGAATCCAGTCTGAAAGAGGCTGAAAGAATCGGAAAATCCTGCAGCAAACCCGCCTGCATCATAGGGGCAGGAGGCGGGGGTGTGATAGATGTCGGGAAAAAGATTTCAGCTGATATCAATTCATATTTTATATCTGTCCCCACTGCACCCTCCCATGACGGCATTGCCTCGGAAAGGATGAGCCTTACAGACGGTAATGTGAAGCATTCCCTCAGGGGAAACCCCCCGACAGCAATAGTGGCTGATATTGAAATCCTGATGAACGCACCATGCAGGCTTATAGCATCCGGCTGCGCTGATGCAATCTCAAACTACACCGCAGTATTTGACTGGAGGCTCGCAAGGGACAGGGGGGAATACTATTCAGACTATGCAGGGAACCTTGCCCTGCTCTCCGCCCGGACCGTTATGAAATCAGCTGAGCTAATAAAGGAGAAAAAGGAGAGGGGAATCAGGAATCTGGTGGAGGCCCTGATATCCTCCGGCATATCCATGTCCCTGGTGGGCTCCTCAAGGCCTGCCTCAGGGGCAGAGCATATGTTCTCCCATGCCCTGGACATGCTGGGCTCCCAGGCATTGCACGGGGAGCAGTGCGGTCTCGGCTCCATCCTAACGGCAAAACTGCAGGGCCAGGACTGGAATATGATAAGGGACAAGCTGAAGACCATAGGGGCCCCGGTCACTGTAAGGGAGCTCGGCATAGAAAAGGAAAATATAATAAAGGCCCTTCTGGATGCAAAGAAAATCAGGAAGCGCTACACCATCCTGGACAAGAAACCCCTGGACAGGGAAAAGGCCCTGGAACTCTGCAAGGCTACAGGAGTGCTATAAGCTTTTAAACCCTCCTGTATCAGATTTTTAAATCATCAAATCCCTGTGATACTTATGGATGTTTTGGATTACATTCGGGAGAGAAGGAAAAAAGGCCCCCTTCATATGTGCTTACTGGACCCTGACAAGCTGGAGCCGGAAAAGAACGCAGAGCTGGCAGCAAAGGCAGCCAAGTTCGGCTCCGATGCGATAATGGTGGGGGGGTCCCATGGCAATGTCTATGGCGAGAGGCTGAACAATACGGTAAAGCTTATCAAGGAGAATGTTGCTGTTCCAACACACTCAAAGCAACAGACATCTTCAGCCAATATAATAGGTGATGAAGAATCCAGGCTCCCTGTCATCCTGTTCCCAAACTCCGCCCAGCAGCTGTCCCCTGAGGCGGATGCCCTGTTCTTCATGAGCCTTTTCAATTCCCGAAGTCCCCAATACCTTATCGGGGAGCAGTCCAAGGGGAGTTTGCTGGTAAAGAAATACGGTCTGGAGCCGCTCTCCATGGCCTACCTTATAGTGGAGTCTGGTGTAACAACCTCTGCGGGATACACAGGGGATGTGAATCCCATACCCAGGGAAAAGCCCGAATTCGTTCTGGGCTATGCCCTGGCCGCAAAATACTTCGGCATGAAATTCATATACCTGGAGGCAGGCTCCGGCGCAAAGCAGACCGTTCCGGATGAGATGATAAAAACAGTGAAGGAAAGCCTCGGACAGGACATGCTCCTGATAGTCGGCGGGGGAATCAGGGACCCCGAAACCGCCAGGGAAAAGGTGGCTGCAGGCGCTGACATAATAGTCACCGGAACCATAGCAGAGGATGACCAGGACGCCCTGGAGAAAATAATAAAGGCAATAAAGGTCCCGAAAGGTTTATAATATTTACAGTCATTTTTATAGATGGGTTACAAAGAACTGATATCGGATGTTTTAGGCACCGATGTCTCAGAAGAAGAAGCAACATCACATAAAGATATATTTGACAATGCATTGAGTGAGTTACACCAAGATTACAGGCGTGTTGTTGAGATGCTGTATGGTCTTGGGGAATATGCGTCTCCCTTTGCGTTAGAAAATGTTGCAGCATTGGAAAATATACCCCTAAACGAAACAAAAAGAAGAAAAGGATATGCCCTTTCTCGAATGAAAAGGCTTATTG
>JAUXAV010000212.1 GCA_030619735.1 Candidatus Aenigmatarchaeota archaeon
TCCTCCAATTTACCCTCCAGTATCATAGCCAACACGAAAGCGTGCCCCATCTTCCTATTCGGGTTATTGATAACGTCGACCAGACTCATGCCTAACTTGATATGGTCATAAGCATCGTAGCTCTTCAAGGTTACTTCGCCATGCTCTTTGTATAACTCTTCAAGAAGTGAGTAGCTGATAGTCTGGGCAACATACTTGGCATAGATGGTCGTGTATATCTTTTTCCTCGCCTCGATGTAGCCGAGCTTCTCACCAAACCAGTAGGAATACTCCGGCTTTCTACCTTTGCCCATAGGGTAACGGTGTGCCCACTTATCTGCCCACCCTTTGATCCGCCACTTGAAGAAGTCTGTCGAGGGCTCACCCTCGACAGCGTGTTCCTTATAGACCTTCGAGAACTGCCACAAATTCTCGAAGATAATAGAACCGAATAACTCACCCTCAGCGTTAGTTAGGCTGCATGGCACGGTCAGAATAAACGGGCTTAACTCCCTCACACTAGCCCCACTTGACGAAACTGTGCTGATTTCTGGGCAGTCATAAGGGTTCTTTTCCCATACTGGGAGGGCGTGAACTGTCATTACAGTTCTCCTTTCCTTCTATGGTTCCACCCGTAGTCCCCCTCTTTTGCCCTCCTGTACCTTTCCAGGTTCACCTTGTGTTTACGGACATACTCCTCTTCTATCTCTTGCCAGCTAAACCCTCCCAGTATCACCAGTTCAAGGTAGAAGAAGAGTATGTCGGTAATTTCCTCAAGTTGGTCTTCCCTGCTCAACGGGTTGGGTCTCCAAGGCTTGTGCCCCGTAGAGTTGAGATACTCCAGAACTTCCTCAATAACCCCAAGACCTGCTACCATGCGTCTTGCGGTAAGGGGAGTTACGTCATGTGGAACTTCCTCCATCAGTTGTCTCTGCTTGTTAATGAGGTGTTCCACTCGTTAGTCTCCTTTGCTCCTCAGAATACTTAACCCCTGAGTACTGGGCGGGTAAAGGTTTATTTTAGCCACTGCTTTGAGCGCAATCTATCATACCGCGCCTGTGTGGTATGTTAGACCTTCATCTTTCAATTTGCACTGCTCCTCTCTTACCCGCCCAGTATTCAAGGGCTAATTGAAGCGGCTGTGCTTATTTGTCCCCAAGCAGACCACTTTTATCCCAAGCTCTTCAAGGTACAATGCTACCACTGGGAAGCCATCATACACTTCAGCATACTTCACTTCAACTATACCAGCAGATTTGAGCAGATTACAGCATGCTTCACAGGGTGAATACACACAGTAGACGGTGGCTCCATCAACAGAAACACCCATCTTTGCCGCCGATGCTATAGCGTTGGACTCGCCGTGGAGTCCTTCTGCGCGACACTCAAGCCCCTTTTCTTTCTGGCAAGACCCAAGGTCTATGCAGTGAGGTTGGCCAGGGGGTGAACCGTTGTATCCAGTAGAAAGAATACGGCCGTCCCTAACCATAACGGCACCCTGGTCTCGATGTAAGCATGTAGACCTAGATGCCACAATGTAAGCAATCCGCATGAAGTATTCGTCTAGTGAAGGACGGCTAGTTTTCATTCCAGGTAACCCTCTTTCTTGAGGAACTCCGCTACTGCTTTTCGTATTAAAGCGGTGTATACCCGGGTGCCATGGGGAAAGTTATCACCGATGTATCGTTGTAGTGCCTTTTCTACATCTTCGCCTAGGATAATCTGAAACCTTATCGGCTCGGTCTTTTCTTCCACTGCATTCTTTTCCATTTCACGCATATTATAGGCTAAAACAGTATAGTTTGTAAACCCTCAGCCACTGCATACCGTTAAAACTTTGTTCGGAAACTTTATTCGGTAGAACGTGTCCTCTCCAAGTCCTTTTTACCAAAAAAGAAGACCCCCGTCCGAAAGATTGGGGGTCTTCTCTCTCTTAACTCAGCCTAAGTTATTCTTCTCCGGGTTTTCCTACAACTTCCACAGTCCTGTTATAGTCGTCGGCTTCGTC
>JAUXAV010000150.1 GCA_030619735.1 Candidatus Aenigmatarchaeota archaeon
GCTTCTGCCCTGTTTACACTTTCCTCAACCTTCCCTCTTATTAATCCAATAATCACCTGAGCACCAAAATGGGAGGCGAATATTATCTGATCATTTATTCTTTCAACTGCTATTTTCCTGATAACTTCATCAGGATCAGAAAAACTCAAACCTTCTTCTCCGTACGCCTGTCCGGTACCTATAGCCGGAACTTCTAAATTATTTTCTTTTATTATGTTGATAACATCATTTACTTTTAAGTCTTTAGGATTTCTAACTGCTAATTCTGCTCCATCAAAACCTAATTTGGCGACTTTTTTAATACTTTCTTCAAAATCTTCTTTAAAGGCTAACGCCGAAAATTTGGTTGAGGAAGTTGAAACTACTATACTCTTTTTCATTATCCAATACTCCCATTATAATTAAAATAAATCTTATGCAAATAATTGTAGGGGCGTATGGTAATATATCCCCTTTCTGTCATTCCCGTGGAAACGGGAATCTATCTTTAAATATTATTCTGGATTCCCACTGCAGTTTACACTCACGAAAGTGGGTGTGGGAATGACAATAATAGACAGGCGAGCCTGTCCTCGTGAAAACGGGGAACGCCTGTCCTACGGTTTACCTATCTCGGGCAGACACGAGGTCTGCCCTTACTAACGACTATTCACTATAGACTATTTATCTGTCCGATATAAGGCAGCTCAAATACAGACTTCCAGCCTTTGCTCATCGGTTCCTTTAAGAAAGGTTCCATTTCTTTAGGATCACGCAGGCTGATTTTTTCAACCGGAGGTATTATCCCGGCCGGATAGGTCTCCATAATCTCATCATGAACCAAAGTCAAATAGCTTAGAATTGCAGCAATAGGACGTTTTGCTTTTTCAGCACTGGCCCGAGTCGGACAGCCTACTACTCCTTCCGGAACTGCTGCTCTTTCAATGGCAGATTGTCCTTCTCCCTGCTGCCACCCTTGAGGACGATGGTAAGGTTCAACTGAAGTATCAAAATGACCTCCTGGCAATAAAGATTCCCCTTCAGTATCAACCGCATACTCCATATCTAACATATCTGGAAATAACAATTGAGCCACTGAGGCTTCTGCTTCATCGGCATGAATAAAATCGGTGGTGAGACTATCTTTTCTATCAATAGGAATAAAGAATTCTCTAATTGACTTATGCCAATCAATTACTCGATAAATACCCGGTAATTGATAACGCTTACAGAATTCCTGGATGGCTGATTCCAATATCCATAATTGCCCGTGGTTGTTCACCCACATCTGTTTACGGAAACCATCATTCCACAGTCCATACATCACATTAATCATAGTCTCCCTTACTACATCTTCAGGCATAATAATAGTTCCGGCCATGCCGCAATGATGATAAGGATGTGCACCATAATTTAGAGGAGGTAAAGCCAGGCTGCAACCTACTCCATCTCTATTTTTTATATAGCGTCGAACTCCTTCACAAATCTGAGTGACCATAAAAGTATCCAGACCGGTATTAGCATAATCACCATGACATTCCGTACATCCCACCGGAACAAAGACAAAATCATTTTTACGCCTGTTTTCTATAACATGCATGCGGGGAGTAGTTTGGATATAACTTCCCGCCTTCCCTAATTCAGGAGAAGAAGGGATTTCATATTTCTTTAGTATTTCTTCTATTTTACTCATCGGTGCATCAAAAATATCTTTTTTCAATCTACCTACCTGACTATTTTCAAAGACTATCTGAGGATAATCAGTAGTCAACCATTTTTTATTATCAGTCATTTTATTTTCTCCTTTTCGTTAAATTAAATTATTAAAATAAACAGGTAATTTTACATTCTGTTCTATCAGTCCGCAGGAGGACTATATTCTCCGGAACTTCGTCTAAAGTTATCTTTTTGGTAATCAATGGAGTCATGTCCATTCCTGAGGCCATTGAACTAATAACTCGGGGGAATGTTCCATGACCGGAATGACCTTGAGAACCTACAATTGAAGCCCTTCTTACCTGGAAGACTTCTCCGGTTACCGGAATCTTCTTATCTGAACGGGCGACAATTACTACTGTGCTGTTAATCATCTTACCTTCCCAGATGGCTTGCTCGATATCTGCCCAGACCTTATCAGGTAAACCGGTTGCTTCTAAATACAATTTAGCTCCCAGACCGCCGGTTATATCTAACACTCTCTCTGAAAAGTTTTCTTTAAGAGGATTAATGATATGGTCTGCACCCATCAACTTGCCTAATTTTGCTCTTGGTTCAGAAGGTTCAGAGAGAATTACATTGGAAGCTCCAGCCTTTTTCATTATAGCTACTGCAGCAAGACCGATAGGCCCTCCGCCTAATATTACTGCATTATCTCCAGGTCTTATTCCTCCACCTCTTTCGATTATCGCATTATAAGCTACTGAAGTAGGTTCAACTACACTGCCAGCCAGAAATAAGTCATCACCTTTATAAACTCTCTTTAATTCCTCCAGACTCCAAATATAGCGGGAATCAACTTTAACATACTCCGCAAAAGCCCCATCACAACTAAAACCAATCTCTTGTAATTTCTCACAGTGATTAGGATAGCCGTCGGCACAAGGTCGGCAAGAAGCACACCAGAACATTTCTTCTGCAGTTACTGCTTCTCCTTCTTCGAATTTCTTCCCCGTTCTCTTGTTAGTGGCCTGTTCACCTGCCTTCACTACCACTCCTGAAAATTCATGACCCAGGGTCGCCGGAAAAGCAGTAAGTCCCGGATACCAGATATAACCATCATCATCAGGTTGAGCCATGTGGACATCACTTCCACATATTCCGCAAGCCTTAACTTTTATTAAAACTTCTGTGGGTCCAATTTTAGGAATGTCTTTTTCAACTATTTTAATCTCCGGATT
>JAUXAV010000218.1 GCA_030619735.1 Candidatus Aenigmatarchaeota archaeon
GACTTTGGTGTCTGGGAGTGGATGTCCTGGCAAAAACTAAACACTATACAGGCACAAACACTGCTCAAACGTGGGGCTATGACAATTGACCAGTTTTTCAATGAAATAGGTATGATTGGCTGGCACGCTGCTGACCGTGACAATATCTTTGACTTGTCGTATGCCCTGCCAAACTCTATGCTGTTATTGCAGGGCGGGCTTATGCAGGGACTTGAAAACGATACCTTGCTTGCAAATATCAGCAAGGGTGACATTCACCCTGACTATGCTAAAACGTATATGGACGCAGTCCAAACTAAACCGGCAAGTCAAGACATCGTTGCATATCAATTACGTAAAGACCCGTCTTTGTCTGTACTTGACGCAGAATTAAGGAAAATCGGTATCCACCCCGCTTTTACAGACGTATATAAAACGCTTGCCTATCAAATACCGCCGGTCGCAGATATAATCACTATGGCTGTTAGAGAGGCGTTTACGCCTGCAATAGCTGTAAAGTTTGGACAATACCAAGACTTTCCTGACGACCTCGAATTGTACGCAGGTATGAAAGGACTGTCGAAAGAGTGGGCACAACGATACTGGGCAGCCCACTGGGCACTACCGTCACCGCAGCAGGGTTTTGAAATGCTCCACAGGGGCGTTATCAGCCGACCTGAACTCGATATGCTGCTGCGTGCTCAGGACGTTATGCCGTTTTGGAGAGAAAAACTAACCCAGATTGCTTATCGAGTCCTTACTCGTGTTGACGTCAGACGTATGTATAAACTCGGCGTCCTCGATGAAAGTGAAGTCATAGAGGCATACCTTAACGCAGGATATGACGAAAAGAACGCCGGACGTATGGCAGAGTTTACTGTCAAACAAACTCTTGCAACGCTGTCAAAGTTTACGTCAGGTGACATCGTCAAGGCGTTCACAAACCGTATGATAAGCCAGGGTGAGGCAAGGTCACTGCTGACTGAAATAGGTATTCGGTCAGAGGACGCAAGCTATATTATATCGACCGCAGAGTATAAAAGACTCTGGGCGTTCACTGACGACCAAATAGCAGGCATACGTAACCTGTATAAAAAACGTATGTATGACGAAAACCAGACACGTGACAAACTTGCCAGACTTAACCTGCCTGCTGACCAAATTGACGTACTTATGAAACAGTGGTTTTATGACAAAGTCGAGGAACTTGACGCAACCTGGACAACAGCACAAACCCTCAAGTTTTTCAAACGAGGACTCATAACGGCTGACCGTGTAAAACGTGAACTATATCTTAACGGATATGACGATGAACATATCAGCGTATTTTTGAAGGACTTAAAATGGACACCGCCGAAGGAATTAGGGCAAACTTGAAAGAGCTAAAAAAGATTACTGACCATAAGCTCAAACTTATGAGGACGGCACGCATTGCGTCTGAACAGTATCGTCAAAGACGTAGGGAAGAACAACGCCGTCAGCAGTGACGTTGCCCTTTGTATATTCTCTTGTCAGGTGTTTTGTAACTGTTTCAACAACGTATGTATCTGGCTGACCACTACGCAATAAACCTCTAAATGACGGCCATTTTTCCTGGGTGTAAACTCCGTCACCTACCTGGACAGCATTTTTGCGTATGCCTTTTGTCACTGTCTTTGATATAGTAGAATAGTCTTTTAACCCTCGTAAGGTGACGGTGTTACATCTCTAGTCTATTTTCAGCCCACACAGGCAAGTCGGAGTAAGTAGGTCAGACAAATTAGCAAAACCAGCAGTGTTGACTCTCAGTGAGTCAGTGTCACAGTAACAGTAATTGCCCCACCCTGCACGCTGCAGAAGTGACCATAAATACAGGCGTGCGTATGCCGTGACGTGAGCAGCTATGGCAGGAAACGAGTCAAAACACTCACCTAC
>JAUXAV010000327.1 GCA_030619735.1 Candidatus Aenigmatarchaeota archaeon
ATCCGGGGTCAAAATCCGTTGCTATCCCCTCCCGGGCATTCAGCACGTCCAGGTCCAGGCTTATATACACTTTCTTTCCCTGGAGCAGATTCCCTATATCCCTGAAGCCCCTGAACCGGGCCAGCAGCCTGGGCGGCTCCAATAACCTTTCCATGGTCTTCTCATCCGTATCAAACTCCCCGGACAGGACAGAGCCAATGCTGGGGTTTGCCTCCAGAAGGCCCGGGTCCCCCTTCCCGAACCCGGTGAACTGGAAGAGCATGTCCTGCCCCGGCAGAATCCTGAGCTTCTCAAACAGCCCCCTGTTGTCCTTCATATTGCAGAAGAAGTCCCATACAAGTTTCTTCTCTTTCCCCCCTATCCTGACCAGGCCCCTCACATCAGAGAAGCTATAGGAAACCCCTGCAATGAACACCTCCTCCAGATAGGAGGGCAGGAACCTCAGGAAGTTCCCGTCATGCGGCTTCCCGGAGGGCCTTCCCAGGTCAGGATGATTATCCAGGTGCAGGTAAACCTCGGGCTTCACCTTTTTCAGAATATCCAGGGTCTTATAGTGATTTTCACCTGAACCGTTCAAGACCAGGAACCTCTCCCAGGGCCTTATGTCCCTGAAGGGCTCAACCCTCACCCCCTCCTTGTTCTTCAGGAACTCCTTGACCAGAACAGCTTCAGGACATTCAGGGAAATAGTAGAGGTCCATGTTAATAATTAACTTGGAGAATTAAAAGTCAGCAGCTCTGCCCGTAGTTCAAACCAACCGTTGCCAGGTCAAAGATATTGACCTTGCCGTCCCCTGTCATATCTGCATCTTCATTCCAGTTTGTATCCCCTGGCCGGCTCCCGAATGCCAGTCCCACTACAGCCAGGTCAAAGATGTCTACAGCGCCATTACAGTCGACATCACCTTCTAATACTATGCACTGCCCATCCTGACATCCGCAGACACATTCCTCATTACCCGGCCCTGATGTGGAAGAAGGCCATTCTAAACAATCGTCTAAATCATAATTACCGCAGGTTTGTTTATAGGCTCCATTGCATCTTGTTTGTCCTGAAGAGCACTCGTCTGTGCAAGGAGGAGGGTTACATTCGCCATTT
>JAUXAV010000089.1 GCA_030619735.1 Candidatus Aenigmatarchaeota archaeon
GCTCTGGATATTCTTCATAGACTGCTGAGAATTGTTCCCCATCTTTTGCACAAGATAGCACACCAGGACATCTCCAATCGATATGTGTTTCTTTTGTTATAGTATTAACGGCACAGACCATGTCGCAACCTTCCTTAAAAATATCCATCTTAACCCACCAACTGTTGCCAACCCAATAACCCCCCTCTGTTAAATTACCTTCCTCCATACATTCACTCTGCTCTGCTATCTGTCTCGCTTCCTCGAAACTCATTTCTCCCTCAAAGATTCCCTCACATTTACTATCCACACACTTACAGTCTACTGGTGCTGAACGGAAACATTCCCCGCCTGATTCCCATATATAGCTCCTGTTGAAACAGCCAGAGTTACAGTCCCCTGTTTTGCCGAAAACGACACAGTCATCATTGGTGACACATTCTTTGTTTTCTACGCCCGTGCATCTCCAGTTTATTTCCGTCCGTTTTGTTGCAACATTGACAACACATGCCGGGCTGCATCCCTCCTTTTCAATATCAAGGTCTATCCACCAGGTGCCTGTGTCTTGGTTGCACATGTAAGTGCCTTTGAGCGCCCCTTGTTCACCGCATTCGCTGGCCAGGGCGATTTGCCTGGCCCCGGTTAAACTCATGCGTTCACCGGAATCTTTTTTGGTGCAGTATTCCTCCTGGCCGTATTTTTCAATACTGCTGGCCCAGAAAGTAGTGCTAGGGGCCTCCCCTGTGCTTGACCTGAGCTCACCAGTTAGGATAACCCAGTCTCCGTTTTCAATCCCCTCCACACTTACTGAAGGCCTTTCTGTTCCGTCATCCTCTACCATTAAATCATACCATACATTTACCTCGACTGTAGCGTGGTGGTCAGGACCGGATGATACATAGGAAATTAAGTCAAAACACGGACAGAGAAACTCACCCAGGTACTTTACTTCCCCGTAAATCTTAACCTCTGTGTCATACACAGGATTTTCTGTCAGCTCAAAAACACTTACAGAACCCTCAGGCATCCCTGTTTCCTGATTTGTGCAGCCTGAAATGAAAACTACCAAAACCATGGCCAAAATCAAAACCGGTGTGAAATATTTTAACTTCATAATTCAACTATGAATTCCCCCATATAAAAGAGCTTTCGTTTTCATTCGGTTCAAACCGAAAGATAAAGGCAAATTCCCGCCAAGCATTTATATCCAACCCCCAAAATATCTTTGTGGTTGCTATGAAAATCAACCCCAAGGCCATCGAAAAAATGGCCCGGAAAATGGGCATGCAGATGACCGAAATCCCCGCAGAAGAGGTGGTGATAAAGACCCATGAGAAGGAGATTGTAATAAAGGACCCCCATATATCCAAGGTCAACATGATGGGCCAGGAAACCTTCCAGATTACAGGCGAGGTAACCGAAAGGGAAAAGGAGAAATTCTCTGAAAAGGACATAAGAATGATAATGGACCAGACCGGGGCCGATGAGGAAGAGGCCGAAGAAGTCCTCACCGAAACAGGGGACATAGCAGAGGCCATCCTGAAGATAAAAAAGGAGAAAGAATCCCAGTAAGAACGTTACGCTTATTCTGTAAATTTAATCTAAGAAACCCAAATATATCATTATGGAGAACAGGGACTGGTACAGAAAGGATGCTAGTAAAATTCTGAATGAGCTAAAGACAAGTGAAAAGGGACTATCAGACTCGGAGGCCAGGAGAAGGCTCTTGAAATTCGGCCCGAACGCCCTTAAGGAGAAAAGGGGCTTCAGCAAAATCAAGCTTCTCCTCTCCCAGTTCAGGAGCTTCCTGGTCATAATCCTTATAATAGCTGTTATTATTTCCGCCCTGATAGGCCACATAATTGATGCAACAGTGATACTGATTATAGTCATACTCAACGCGATCTTCGGGTTCTTCCAGGAATACAAGGCAGAAAAGGCCATGCAGGCCCTGAAGAAGCTCACCTCCCCAGTTGCAAAGGTCCTGAGGCAGGGCAGTATAAAGGAAATCCCTGCAAAGGACCTTGTCCCTGGCGACATTATCCTTTTAAACGAGGGAGACAAGGTCCCTGCCGACGCCAGGATAACAGAATCCATAAGCCTCAAAATAGACGAATCAAGCCTTACCGGGGAATCGGTTCCTATATCAAAATCCATTGACGCAATAGGGAAGGAATCCCCCATAAGCGAAAGAAGGAACATGGCATGGCTGGGAACAGTGGTAACATACGGGAGAGGGAAGGCAGTAATAATCTCCACCGGCATGGGAACAGAAATGGGAAAGATAGCAAAGGAAATCCAGGTAGAGGAGGAGGCAACCCCCCTGCAGGAAAGGCTCAGGGTATTCGGAAAACGCCTGGGGATAATAATCCTTGCAATCTGCGCAATAGTAACCATTGTCGGCATAATAAGGGGCAACGAACCCCTGGGAATGTTCATAACAGGCATTGCTTTAGCAGTGGCAGCAATCCCCGAAGGCCTGCCAGCAGTCCTCACCATAACCCTTGCCCTGGGCCTTCAGAGGATGGCAGGGAAAAGGGCAATAGTAAGGAGGCTGCCGGCAGTGGAGACCCTGGGATGCACCACCGTGATTTGTGCTGACAAGACAGGGACCCTGACAAAGAACGAGATGACAGTGGAAAGGATTTACTATTCCGGCAAAACGATTGAGGTCACAGGAACCGGCTATACACCAGAAGGGGGCTTCATACTCGATAAGACCAAAAAGAATCCCCTGAAGGACCCGGGCTTATCCCTGCTCCTTAAGACCGCCGCACTCTGCAACAATGCAAGCCTCAGGAAGGACAGGAAGGGAATAATAGGGGACCCCACAGAGGGCGCTTTGCTAGTGGCAGCGGAAAAGGCAGGCCTGAGCCAGGAAAAACTGAAGAGGGAAACCCCCTTTGTTCTTGAAATCCCCTTCAGCTCTGAGAGGAAGATGATGAGCACCCTCCACAAAACAGGGAATGGTTATGCAGCCTTTGCAAAGGGAGCCCCTGAGGTCATCCTGAAGCTCTGCACCCATATAATGGAGGACAACAGGAAAAGGAAACTGACCGCAAGACAGACAGAAGCAATCCTTAAGGCAAACAGCAGAATGGGAGAAAACGCCCTCAGGGTCCTTGCAATGGCATACAGGGAGTTCAGAAACAAGCCAGGGGAAAGTGAGATAGAAAAAGACCTGACATTCCTGGGCATGGAAGGCATGATTGACCCGCCAAGGGAGGAGGTAAAGGGCTCAATGAAAACATGCCAGGGGGCAGGAATAAACACAGTAATGGTAACAGGCGACAATGAGGTGACTGCAGCAGCAATCGCAAAGCAGATAGGGATGTTCAGGGAAGGGGACAAAATCCTCACAGGCCTGGAGCTCGAAAAAATCAGCCAGAAAGAGCTTGAAAAAAATGTGGAAAACATAAGGATTTACGCCAGGGTTTCCCCAATCCACAAGGTCAGGATACTGGACGCCCTCAGAAAAAGGGGCCATATAATAGCCATGACAGGCGACGGAGTAAATGACGCCCCTGCACTAAAGAGAGCCGACATAGGCATTGCAATGGGGATAAAGGGAACGGATGTTGCAAAGGAAGCCTCTGACATGATTCTAAAGGACGACGACTTCTCAACAATAGTAACCGCAGTGGAGGAGGGAAGAAGCATCTATGACAATATCAGGAAGTTCATACAATACCTGCTTTCAAGCAACCTGGGTGAGGTGCTTGTAATATTTATTGCGCTTATAATAGGATTCACATCCCCTTCAACAGGAGGAATTCTCCTTCCCCTGTTGGCAGTCCACCTCCTCTGGATAAATCTCCTGACTGACGGCTTCCCTGCTCTTGCCCTTGGTATGGAACCCCCTGAGCCAGGGATAATGAAGAGGAGCCCCAGGAGCCCCAGGGAGGGCATACTAAACAGGGAAAGGATGCTCTTCATGCTCCTTGTGGGGGCAATAATGTGCATAGGAACGCTCTGGGTTTTTGCTTCCCAGCTTCCCCTTGGAGTGGAAAAGGCCATGACCATGGCATTCACGGTCCTTGTCATGTTCCAGCTGTTCAATGTGCTGAACTGCCGGTCCCCTGACAAATCCCTTTTCAGGATAGGGGCATTCAGGAACAGGAAGCTCTGGGCGGCAATCCTGGTTTCATTCATCCTCCAGCTTGCAGTCATATACCTTCCCCCGCTCCAGGAGGCCTTTAATACAGTGCCCCTGCTTGAGGCAGCTGACTGGGCAATAATCATAGGGGTTTCCTCTACCGTGTTCATTGCAATAGAGATAAAGAAACTGATGGGGAGGCTGAAATGATATTTTACATCATCCTTTTCATAGCTGGCCTGGCCTTCCTTCTCAAGGGGGCAGACATGGTCACGGAATATGCCTCCAGGATTGCAAGGAAGCTCGGCATATCCGAACTTATAATAGGCATAACCCTTGTTGCAATGGCCACCTCCCTGCCTGAGCTTGCGGTCTCACTGCTGTCAGTATTCGCAAATGCAGGCATAGCAACAGGAACAATAATAGGTTCAAACATATCCAATATACTTCTCATCCTGGGGGTCTCGGCCCTGCTCTCCCCAATGGTAACAGGGAAGGAATTCCTGAAGCAGGAATATGTGGTTCTCATATTTTCCCTGGTGCTTGCATTTTTCCTCCTCGGCAGTATGGAATGGTACAAGGGCCTTGTCCTGATAGCAATGTTCATAGCCTACATGTATTATATCCTGAAAAAGAAGAGGATGCCAAGGCTGAAAATAAGGAACCCCCTTGCAAAGAAAAAAGGCATCCATAGGGATTTCATAATCTCCCTGATAGGGGCCCTGTTTGTTGTCCTGGGGGCAAAGCT
>JAUXAV010000116.1 GCA_030619735.1 Candidatus Aenigmatarchaeota archaeon
TTCCTCCTCGAGTGGTAGCCCTTATTGGATTCAGATTAGGAGTGGCATACGCAAGGTATAAAAATATTAACTGGTCCTCAGGAGAGAAGTAAATGTCCCTGAGATACTTAGAAGCTGACCAGGTGAAGTTACAGGCTTCGGTGCCGGCTTTTGTAGAGCCAGGCCACTGCTATTGGTGTAACAAGGAGCTTACAGGGAAGGCGACTAAGTATTGCCGGCCTACCGAGGAATGGAAGAGGCTCTATCAGTTTAACTATGTCCAGCCTGTTGTCAGTGAATGCTACTTATATTTTAATAATTGGTGGTACTCGAGGCCGGCTTATATCAGAGCCACCTTCATCCGTGATAATTTCACCTGCCGGGAGTGCGGGCTTCACCCGATGAGAGAGGATAAGCCCTGGCTGCCGGATATCTCTCAGCTTGAATGCGACCACATCATCCCGCTGGCCAGGGGAGGCAGAACGGAAATGAGCAACCTCCAGACTCTTTGCAAGACCTGTAACCGCAAGAAGGGTGTATCTGTGCCAGGTGAAGAACTGCAAGACCTACCGCGAGTAATCCCCTCGAGGGATAACAGCAGATGCCCCTTCTGTGGAGCGCATGGATATCGCGAGCTGCCATGGAAACCACCTGACTACTACGACCCCCTAATGATTGCGGTAAAGTGTAGCCGCTGCGGTGAGATCTCCTATATCGGACCGAAACCTCTAAAAGTCTCAAACAGGAGGCTAAGTAATGCCCTTTGAAGCCAGGGCGATGAAGGATCTCCGTGGGTTTCTGACCCTGGAGCAGGTTGAAGCCATGATTGAGGGCTGCGACAACCTCAGGGACCGGTTGCTAATAAGGTTGCTGTGGAGGACGGGAATGAGAATATCGGAGCTCGTCCGTCCTGGAAAGGATAGAAGCCCAGACCTTGGCTTAAGAGTGACGGATATCCTGTGGCAGGAAAACACTCTCGTAATCAGGCATTCCAAGAGGAGCATGGCAAAAATTTCCTGTCCAAATTGTGGGACAAAGCTAGGGCGTAACTTCAAATTCTGCCCCACCTGCCAACAAGAAGTAAAGGAACCCTTAATACAAAAGCAATCTCATCCTATCCGCCGGATAGACATTGACCCTGGGACCCTGGCAAAGGTGAAGGAATACCTGGAGAAGCGGCCAGGCAACTCTGAGTTTGTGATTAACCTAACAAGACAGATGGCTTACCTGGTAGTGAGACAGGCAGCCGAGAGAATCGGCATAACTGAGGTTGGTGACCCCCTGGTATCGAAACGCAGACACCCACACCCTCATCACCTGAGACACAGCCTGGCTGTCCATAGTGTCAGGGTAACCAAAGGCAACTATGCTGACCTTATCCGGCTCCAGCAACAACTGGGACATGCTTCAATAGCCACCACTGCCGGCTATGTCCAGTTTAGTGATGAGGAGCAAAGGAAGTGGTATGACGACCTCTGGAAGAAGAAGGAGGAGGAGAAGTAAATGGAGCTAAAAGTAACCAGGCAGCGAGGTGGCAATCATCATCCCGTTTCAGTGAGAGGTTTTATCCTTAACCACCTGGCCACTGGGGACGATTATATTTCGTCAATGCACCGAGCATATAAAGTGGAGCTGGATCGGGTAGCTCTAGAGAAAGGGCGACGATACCGGTATCACAAACCCCGCTATCATAGCTTTGAGATGTCAGTCCAGATGTTAGCCAGGGAAGGTACGATTGAGTTCTCAGGGAGGGAGGAGGAGTCGGACTCCCCCCAGTTTCAGGGGTGGGAGCACAAGCCTATGCGTAGGTATTACAGATTGAAGTAGAAACGCTGACCCCGACACTCTACAATCCAAATCTAGACCCCTCAAGGCTCAAAGTTGACCTGTAGCACCTATGACCTCACGCCTAACCCTAACATTAATGTTCCTTAACTCCATTGTTATACCCTCTTGACAAGCAAGTTATAATGTGCTAACATCATAGTTAGAGGAGGGTAACTCTAATCTTAATAAACAAAGGGAGGAAAAATGTTAGAGGTAAAAGTTGAAACCATTGACGAGACAAAGGCACTAGAATATCTTACCCACAGCGACGGGAATCGCCCTTTTCATCAACAATACACTTCCGCCCTTGCTCAAAAGCAAGAGCGAGGCGAATGGCAAACAAACGGTGACAGTATTCGTTTCGACTCTGACGGCATTTTACGGGATGGTCAACATCGCCTTAAGATGGTAATTCAAACTGGTATTCCCATTGAGGCAGTAGTTGTAAGAGGTATTGACCCCAACGCCTTTATCACGATAGACACTGGTAAAAAGCGCAACCTTGCTGATGTGCTGGCAATTCAAGGGGAGTCTAATCCTCAAAACCTAGCTGGAAGTCTTTTGTGGATACGGCGTTACTTAATTGGAAATATGTTTTCCTCAGGGGCAACCCACGAACAACACATTGTCATTCTCACTCGGCATCCCGATATTAGAGAGAGCGTAGCATTTTGCTCTAGTCTCAGTAAGCCTGCTGGTTATCCCGGTCAACCCACAATCACCACTGCTTGTCACTACCTATTTTCCCAAGTTGACCCTCATAAGACGGCTGAATTGATTAGTGGATATGTTACTGGTCTTGGGCTAAATGGTCTTAGAGACCCTGTTTATCGGCTACGGGAGCAGGTTATTGGGTATAAAAACTCTAAACTGAAGCCTACCCCGCAGCAGATATTTGGAATATTCTGTTTTACTTGGAATGCCTACCGAGCCGACCGACCTCAGGGTCAAAGTTTCAGAACGCCCACTCACCAACGAGAGCGTGTTGGGATTAATGGTTTCCCCAAAAAGCTATTCCTAGAAGGGCAGCTCCCACTAGATGAAACTAACGGAGAAAACGAAGCCTAATACACAAAGAAGAGTTACCCTACCGATAGAGCCTAGCCAATCAGCTAGGCTCTTTTTTTGCTTCAATTTTATGGCTTTTTTAATTCAATTTTAGCTTCAATTTTATTTCATATTTGAAAAACTTGACATTGTAAAATAGCCCAAATATAATGTAAATATAGCTATAAAGACTAGCTTTACTCTACTACGAAGAGTATAATAGTAATACCGGACAGCACTTTAATAATTGAATATCAATATCAAAGCCGAGCCTAATAATTGAAGGGGGTTATCAATGGTAAAGGTAGCTAAAAGGGTTATCGTTCACCGAGTAGTTATCAAGCCCAAGCGTAGAATAGGCTCAAAGTGGAGTAGCTTCAAAGTGTGTCAGCTTTGCGGTCAGGCGTGGCGATTAGAAGCCAATATCGGGATATGCCCTAGCTGTGGACAGGATAGCCAAGCCCAAACTAGACGGATACGGATACTCCCGAAGTCCAGAGCCAAGCCCAAGCCCTATTATACTAAAAACGATATAGAAGCGGTCTATGATGGACTACAGGGCGAGTGGTTAGGGTGGCTAGGGGTTGCCCGAAAGTATGAAGGCAAAGTGCCTCATCAGGACAGGCTAGACATCAGGCACGATATAATGATAGAGCTTCACCGAGCAAGGCAGAGGGATAAACAGCCCTTGCCCGAACTCCGAGCCTACAAAATAGCTTCTCTAATGGTGGCACTCTATTGGAGAAGGGAGAAGCGTCAGCCTACTATATTAAGCCTTGACGAGCCTATCAGCGACTATGAGGGTAATGAGGTCAGGCTAA
>JAUXAV010000087.1 GCA_030619735.1 Candidatus Aenigmatarchaeota archaeon
CCCGGCACCTGGTGTCTGGGTAAATAAGTTTCTTGACCTAGAAGAGGCTAATCGGAGTTATTGGCGTTGGGTTAATGTCCCTCTATTATAGCCTGGTATGTTGAAGGACTATGCCATTATAAGGCGGAAAACAAAAACACAGAACTGACAAACCCTTTTAGGGGCGTAGAAATGAGCACAAAGTTTAGGGGCTACACTAATTGATAACAACCGCAAGGTCTAAATCCTGGCTGCTGTTTGGCCTCTTCAGTAAGAACTGCCCGCGGTGCATAAGAGGTTTTTTGCTGTGGGATGGCCTGATGAATGAGGCAGTATGCCTGAATTGCGGTCATCGATGTTATCAGCTGAAAAATAAGCGCAAAAAAGAGAAAAGGTAAGATGAAAGCCGCACTTTACGCTAGGGTATCAACAACAGACAAAGACCAAAACACAGAAGTCCAGCTATCGAAACTCCGGGACTACTGCCAGGAGATGGATTGGATTGTTTATCAAGAGTATGTTGACCAAGCTTCAGCCGCCGATATGGTGGGGAGAAAGGCTTGGACTCAGTTAATGAAAGAGGCTTCTTGGCATCGCTTTGATGTATTACTAGTCTGGAAATTAGACCGTGCCTTTAGGTCAGTTGTCCATGCAGCTGTAACACTAAAACAGCTACAGGCCTACCATGTTAGCTTCAAGAGCTACATGAGGCTAATGGCAATTACAGTCAAGCCGGCAGATTATTGGGAGTATCACCTGGGTTTATCCATACGAGGATAAAGAGGGGGAAATTTTCACCTGAGGAAGTCCTATCTGGGGAACACCTTAACAAACGGTAGGCATAAATTTGAAAGAAGGGTAAGACATTTTGGGGCATGGTGAAAAGGAGGTCTTTTGTGAAGGGGGTAAAGAGAAATGGATGAAGTTAAAATGTCCTTTGGAATTTGCGAGGAATGCGGCGACCCAATTTGCGTTCTCGATGGTGGCTACCTATCACCTGAAAACATAAAGGCTTTAGGGCTATGCCAGCTAGCGGAATACCCGGCACCTGGTGTCAGGGTACATAAGTTTCTTGACCTAGAAGAGGCTAAACGGCGTTATGGGCCTTGGCTTAATGACCCACTATTAAAGCCTGGTATGTTGAAGGACTATGCCATTATAAGGCGGAAAACAAAAACACAGAATTAACAGACGATTATTAACAATGGAGATTATTAGCAATGGACGGATATTTGGTCTAGATAAAGAGATAAAGGGCTTGGTGGCGTGTTAAATAGACACGGCTTCAAGACTTATTATAGTTGTGCGGGTCATGCCCCTCAGGGTGTCGCACCCTTCGTGCTAGAATAAATAGACTTTACCCCTTAAAGTTTGTCAACCCCAAGGGGTGAAAGATGAAGATAATGACGGAGGAATATTGCCGGCAATGCCCCTTCTTCGTAGAGCACATAGGCTATCGTGGAAAAGATGACCCCTATTGGAAGGAGCATCCCGCTGAGTGCGCCTGTAAGGAATGCCCTGACAGGGAGCACTGCGAACAATATGGTCCTAAAACTTTATTGGAGTGTATGAAAAGCGAAATGATAAGAAGGCACGGAGTTTCTAAGGGGGAACGGGCAATGTCGCATTTTGCCGCCTTTTTACAGTATATAGAGTAAGGAGGAGAATCAAATGGAAAAATGGCAAGAGCAAGTAGAGGCAATACTCAGGGAGCATTACCCGGGTGATGAGGAGAAGCTCAAAAAGGCTAATGAGCTTATTAGGTTTACCCAAGAGGTAAAGCCTCCCCATGGGGACGTCGGGATACTCATTGCTCATGCTCTTAGAATGGCAAGCGAGGAGATGCGTCCTCTAACCGCAACCTATATTGGATTCAAACTGGGAGTGGCTTACGAGAGATACCAAAATGCAAACGGAGCTTGAGAGGTAAGAATGTCCCTGAGATACTTAGAAGCTGACCAGGTGAAGATACAGGCTTCAGCACCGGCTTTTGTAGAGCCGGGACACTGCTATTGGTGCAACAAGGAGCTTACTGGGAAAGCGACTAAGTATTGCCGGCGAATGGAAGAGGCGCTATGAGTTTAACTATGTTGACCCTGTTATCAGTGAATGTGGCTTATACTTTCAAAACTGGTGGTACTCGAGGCCGGCTTATGTCAGAGCCACCTTCATCCGTGATAATTTCACCTGCCAGGAATGCGGCCACCGCGAGATGCTTAAAGAACGGCCCTGGCTGCCGGATATGTCAAACTTGGAGTGCGATCACATCATCCCCCTGGCCAAGGGAGGTAGAACGGAGATGAGCAATCTCCAAACACTCTGTAGAGAGTGCAATCGGAGAAAGGGAATTAAAGTTGCCGGCGACGTAGAGCAGACATACCCCAAAGTAGTCCCCTCGAGAGACAATAGCAGATGCCCCTTCTGTGGAGCGCATGGCTATCTGGAGTTACCCTGGACGCCACCTGACTACTACGACCCCCTAATGATTAAGGTCCACTGCTTAACCTGCGAACAGGATTCCTACATTGTACGGAGGCCTAACTAATGCCATTTGAAGCCAGGGCGATGAAGGATCTCCGCGGGTTTCTGACCCGGGAGCAGGTTGAAGCCATGATTGAGGGCTGCGACAACCTCAGGGACCGGTTGCTAATAAGGTTGCTGTGGAGGACGGGGATGAGAATATCGGAGCTCGTCCGTCCTGGAAAGGATAGAAGCCCAGACCTCGGCTTAAGAGTGACGGATATCCTGTGGCAGGAAAACACTCTCGTAATCAGGCATGCCAAGAGGAACATGGCAAAAATCTCCTGTCCAAATTGTGGGACAAAGCTAGGGCGTAACTTCAAATTCTGCCCCACCTGCCAACAAGAAGTAAAGGAACCCTTAATACAAAAGCAATCTCACCCTATCCGCCGGATAGACATTGACCCTGGGACCCTAGCCAAGGTGAAGGAATACCTGGAGAAGCGGTCAGACAAGTCTGAGTTTGTGATTAACCTAACAAGACAGATGGCTTACCTGATAGTGAGACAGGCAGCCGAGAGAATCGGCATAACTGAGGTTGGTGACCCCCTGGTATCCCAACGCAGACACCCACACCCCCATCACCTGAGACACAGCCTGGCTGTACATAGTGTCAGGGTAACCAAAGGCAACTATGCTGACCTTATCCGGCTCCAGCAACAACTGGGGCATGCTTCAATAGCCACCACTGCCGGCTATATCCAGTTTAGTGATGAGGAGCAGAGGAAGTGGTATGACGACCTCTGGAAGGAGAAGAAAAGAGGAGGAGAAACTGATGGCTGATTGCTCAAAGTGTCCACTGGAACAGAAGTGCAAAGAGTGGAAGGATACCCAGATTAAAGGAGGGGTAACTCAGGAGATTAGGGCTGACCTAGAAGAAATTTTAGAGCATTACTGTCCAATCTCCGATTACGCTTGTGCTGCTGCTCTCCGCGGAGTGAGGAAGGAGAAGAAGTAGATGGTAGACGAGCTAAAAGTAACCAGGCAGCGAGGCGGCAATCATCATCCCGTTTCAGTGAGAGGTTTTATCCGTGACCACCTGGCTGCCGTCGGTGAGAATTATATTTCGTCAATGCACCGAGCATATAAAGTGGAGCTGGACCGGGTAGCTCTAGAGAAAGGGCGACGATACCGGTATCACAAGCCCCGCTATCATAGCTTTGAGATGTCAGTCCAGATGTTAGCCAGGGAAGGTAGGATTGAGTTCTCAGGCAGGGAGGAGGAGTCCGACTCCCCCCAGTTTCAGGGGTGGGAGCACAAGCCTATGCGTAGGTATTACAGGTTGAAGTAGAATGAGCGAAAGTGAAGAGCATCGCCTATCAAAAGCTAGAGCAAAAGAATGGCTTTATAGTAGGGGGTGTATAGTTACTCGGACGGAAGTTCCTTTCTTTAATGGGAAACTACGCATAGATGTTGTAGGTTATAAAGACGGAAAGCCAGCAATCGGTATTGAGTGTGGGAATGTCTGGCATAAGGGGAACAAGAAGATTTATGCCAAACTGCCCTTCCCCGTATTTCTGCTAGAGTATCTTATCGAGCCTAAAGACTTTGGAACAAGGATTAAGCCACATATGGGAAGACCTAGCCTCCGTTTAGGCTCTCATGACTTTCCGCTCTAGCACCTATGACCTCACGCTAACGCCTAACGCTAACGCTTAACGCTAATGCTTAACGCTTACGCTTACGCCTAAAGGCAAAGGCCTAGCCAATCAGCTAGGCTCTTTTTTTGCTTCAATTTTATGGCTCTTTTAATTCAATTTTAGCTTCAATTTTATCTCATATCTGAAAAACTTGACATTGTAAAATAGACCAAATATAATGAAATAATAGCTATAAAGACTAGCTTTACTCTACTGCGAAGAGTATAATAGTAATACCGGACAGCACTTTAATAATTGAATATCAATATCAAAGCCGAGCCTAATAACTGAAGGGGGTTATCAATGGTAAAGGTAGCTAAAAGGGTTATCGTTCACCGAGTAGTTATCAAGCCCAAGCGGAGAGAAGGCTCAAAGTGGAGTAGCTTCAAAGTGTGTCAGCTTTGCGGTCAGGCGTGGCGATTAGAAGCCAATGTCGGGATATGCCCTAGCTGTGGACAGGATAGCCAAGCCCAAACTAGACGGATACGGATACTCCCCAAGACTAGAGCCAAGCCCAAGCCCTATACTACTAAAAACGATATAGAGCAGGTCTATGATGGACTACAGGGCGAGTGGTTAGAGTGGCTAGGGGTTGCCCGAAAGTATGAGGGCAAAGTGCCTCATCAGGACAGGCTAGACATCAGGCACGATATAATGATAGAGCTTCACCGAGCAAGGCAAAGAGATGAACAGCCCTTGCCCGAACTCCGAGCCTACAAAATAGCTTCTCTAATGGTGGCACTCTATTGGAGAAGGGAGAAGCGTCAGCCTACTATATTAAGCCTTGACGAGCCTATCAGCGACTATGAGGGTAATGAGGTCAGGCTAA
>JAUXAV010000319.1 GCA_030619735.1 Candidatus Aenigmatarchaeota archaeon
AATATGCTTGACAGACTGTGCGGTTTTCATTACATTTAGATTGCTGTGTAGGAGCGGGTCTCCCGCCCATAATGGAGTCAGAGAATTCACGGTAGAATTAACTTTTGGTGTATGCGTTTTGCAGGATAGAGCTTTAGAATACCTTCGCAGATTATGCAACGATCCTTCTGCCAGTTTCAGAGATGGGCAGTGGGAGGCCATTGACTCCATCGTCAACCATCAGAAAAGACTGCTCCTGGTGAGACGTACTGGCTGGGGGAAAAGTGCAGTTTATTTTATAGCCGCGAAGCTGCTCCGGGAGAAGCGCTTCGGGCCAACACTCTTAATTTCCCCCCTCCTCGCTCTCATGAGAAACCAAATAGAAGCCGCAACGCGAGTTGGGGTCATCGCACATACGGTGAATTCCACAAACTCGGAGGAATGGAAAGCGATACACGAGAAACTTGAGCAAAATCAAATTGACGTCCTGCTTATTTCGCCAGAAAGGCTGGCCAATGAGGATTTCTTAGAGAAATACTTTTTGCCAATCACCGACAGTATCGGCCTTTTCGTTATCGACGAAGCTCATTGCATTTCTGACTGGGGCCATGATTTCAGGCCAGATTACAGAAGAATTGCCCGCATATTAAGCATCCTGCCAGATAATGTGCCTGTCTTAAGCACTACGGCAACCGCGAATGACCGGGTGGTCAAAGATATACAAACACAATTGGGGCGAAAGCTTGAGGTCAGCAGAGGCAGTCTCGTTAGAGCAAGCCTAAAGCTGCAGAATGTTCATTTGCCAGATCCCGCCGCAAGGATGGCTTGGTTGTCAGACCATTTGGAGAAGATCCCAGGCTCAGGAATCATATACACATTAACAGTACGTGATTCAAACCGTTTGGCAGAGTGGCTGAGTAGCCAAGGCATGTCTGCGGTTGCCTATAACGCTGGTCTGCCTCATGAACAGAGAGTTCAGATTGAACAGGATCTGCTTTCAAACAAAGTGAAAGCTGTCGTTGGAACGACAGCATTAGGCATGGGGTATGATAAGCCCGATTTAGGATTTGTAATTCATTATCAGCGGCCAGGGTCCGTAATCCACTACTACCAACAAGTTGGCAGGGCTGGACGAGCTGTCGAGTCAGCGTACGGGATTTTATTCTCTGG
>JAUXAV010000188.1 GCA_030619735.1 Candidatus Aenigmatarchaeota archaeon
GAATGATTTATATCTGTGAACCTACTCCCAGTTTAGCTCCTGATTTACGCTTACAGGAGGAAGTTCCGCTAAATTCTTAGAAAATGCCTTGCTGCTTCGAAAATTCTAATGACAATAACAACAGAGAATCCTTCGGCAATAATCATGCTAAAGGGCAAACCCAGAACCTTCATGGGAAAGAATCCAGGATATGAATAATACCCCAAGGCGAATGATATGATGTCAAAATAGAAACCGAAGGCCATACCGAATATGAAGTACAGCAGATACGGCTTCCTGTTTTTTGCCCTGTATACTATGATTAGGAATATAATGAGCAGTATTATCCAGGTCCCCAGCCACAAGAACGGCACCTCAGACATGCTCCATCACCCTCTTGGAGGTAAAATAGCAGAATCCCAGGTAAGGCATATACAGCAGCCAGCTATAAAAAGATACTAACAGGACCTTTGGTTCTGAATGGTAATGCCAGAAACCCATGTAAATAGTGGCATTTTCGAAAACAAACGCCATGGCCAGGCCCAAACCCGCCAGAAGGAGGTAATCCCTCCATCTCTTCCTGTCAACCAGGACTATCAGTAAAAAGACAACGAAATTCAGCAGGAAAAAATACAGATGCTCCATAGTTATTATATTAATGGAGCGCAATATTAAATGTGATAGAGATAACCAAGGAGGATTTGAGGGGCTCAGAAAAAGAAACAAAAAGGTCTTAAAGAAAGTCCGGTTCAGGGCTGTTTTAATCCATTATAAAAGGGCCATGAAGAAATAAGTGAAAGTATGCAGGTTAGTGTTCCCTGTCCCTCTCGAGAATCTCCTTCTCCAGCTTGAGGGTTTCCTTTTCGCATTTCTTCAGCTTCTCCAAATCCCTCCCCCTCATATTATATGCCTTTGCCAGGTATTCCATCTTCTCCCTTACAGGAACCACCCTGTCGTGCACGACCCTCTTATCTGCATAATATACAAGCTTCTCCTCCCAGGTCCTGAGCTCCCCTGGCCTCAATATGGTGAGAATCCTGTGCTTTCTCACGATTTCGGCAAGCTCTGGATAGCCCCTCTTCCTGAGAATCCTGCATGCCTCAATCCCGTGCATTTCATAATCCTCTCTTAATGTCATGAACTTGTCCAGGTCATGGAGCAGGCTTGCCCTGTCCAGGAGCTCCAGGTCTATCTTCTCGCCCCTTGCCTTAAGCCTCCTCCCAAGGTCCATGCAGAGCTTGTTCACAGCGAGGGTATGTTTAATGATATTTTCAGGCGTATGGAATTCCTTCAGAAGCCTAAAACACTCTTCCCTTGAGGGCAGGTTCATTTCCTATCACCAACTATTGAAATAATTGCCTGAACAATGCCTTGGACTTCTCAATCTCTTCCTGCAAATACTCAGGGACTGGCTCTGTCTTGATTCCTATATCCCCCTCAAAATCCTGCATCAGCTGCTTGACCCTCTCTTCGTTTGTTCCAAACACGCTCATCCTTATGTTATGTTCAGGGTCGTCTCTTGCATTGGAATTTGAAATCATTAGAACATAGGAATTCACATCTTCCTTCAAAAGCATAAAGTATTTATCCACATCCGCACTCCCGAGGGGTATGGGAATGAACTTGTCCGAGTGCCTTCTGGCCAGTTCAGCAACATCGCCTGAATAGCTTCCTGCCCTCATTTCACTGTACATTTCCATAATATTTGATTTCCAAACAGCTTTAAAAAGGTACAATCCGCTTTACAGCAGCTTCTTAACGACCCTGGTGGCATCCATATCCACCCTCCGGCTCAGGCCGTCCACCAGGACCGCACCACCGCTGTGCCTTATCAGCCAGTAGGGGTAATAGACAGGGTCTATTGAGAGGACATTCAGGTTCCAGATGGCCGTGACCTTCCTGACAAAATCCACAGGCACCATGAACTCCAGCAGCTGGCCCGAGACCTCCCCCTCCTCTGGTTTTTCAGTGAGTTGGACCTGCAGGGGGTCCCTGGGTATGCTTGCATCTGCCTTGCTCCTGAACATATACCCGTCCGAGGCAACCAGGTCCTGGTTCAGGAGGCCCTTTATATTTGCCTGGACCGTGCTCAGGGGGATGTTCAGGTCCTCTGCGAGCTTCCCCACGGTTGCGAACCTGTGGCCCGAAAGGTAGAGCAGGAGCGTCCTGCTCGAGGGGTTCAGGTCCAGCAGATTCCTTATCCCCCTGGTCCTCCTGAGCTCCCCGCCCTCCTCCATCAGCATCTCGCCTGTTATCCCGTCAATATAGATTTCCAGGGGCCTTCC
>JAUXAV010000261.1 GCA_030619735.1 Candidatus Aenigmatarchaeota archaeon
GTATGCGTAGCAAAACACCATCACCCGCGAAACGGACTTAGCGCAAAGCGCCGTTTACCGTGGCGTGTGGTGATAGTGTTTCGTCAGCAGGGAACCGCAAAGCGGCGCACCCATCGAAGAAATGGAGTGGTCTTTGACTCGATAATAAAGGTCAAAGGGTGGGGTTGTCCCTGGGTCTATGAAAAAATATCCTTGACCTACCTCTGGGGGGTAGTGTAAACAGGCAAGTATGAAGGCTAAAAAAGAGTGTCCGACTTGTGGCGGAGAGGTAAAAGAAGGGTCAAAGTATTGTTGTTATCCGTGCTCCATGCCCGCTATAAGGGACTCAATAGAGCAGTTACAAAAGAAAGAGGGGCCTATATATGACAAGTGGAAGGCAAGGCTTGAAGCGAGCCTCGGACGTATTTAAAGCAATAGATACGGATATTATTGATCCTCCTAGTGAAGTAGCAAGGCTAGAGATCCCCGAAAGTGAGATCAAAGAACTGGCCAAGTCAATAAAAGAGCAAGGTCAATTACAAAATATCTTAGTATTCAAAAAAGATGGTCGCTATGAGATCGTGGCTGGTCATAGACGCTGGCTGGCAATCCGGTACCTGAAAAAGAAAACAATCAGTTGCAAGGTGGTTGATAGCAGTCCACAAATGAACGCCCTGGCCAGGGCAAGCGAAAACCTTCAAAGGAGTGATCTAACTCCCCTAGAGGAAGGTATGATCTACCAGGGCCTTATAGAGCAGTTTGACATGCCTATAGATCAGATCGCTAAAATAACCGGCATATCTGCCGGCATAGTCAAGCGAAGAATCAATATTCTAAAGATGCCTGATTCGCTTATAGATCCAATACATAAAGGGTTAATCTCTATGACTGTAGGCGAGGAAATAATGCGCTGCCCTGATGAAGAATACAGGGAGTACTTAATACAGATGGCAAGAGATCACGGAGTAACTGCGATCGTAGCGCGTCAATGGGTTGACGATAGGATTAAAGAACTGCGAACAAAGCCAGGTGTCAACAAGGGGGGTGGCCAGGGACAAGACGTTTACATTGAAAGCCCTACATTTATAGCCTGTCAAGGGTGTAAGCTGCCTAAAGATATAAAGGATCTAAGGTCTGTCGGGATCTGTCCGGAGTGTTTCAAGATCTTCATTACTATGCTCGAGTCGGGAGCATATAAGAAAGGGGGTGATTAGAATATGCCTGAGTACCCAAAAGAGATTGAAATAGAGAGGGTGGTTAATCTAATTCGAGGCTTTGGGTGGGAAGAAACAAAGCAAGAGGTCGTTGGAGATGAGTTGTTTCTGACCATAAAGAAAAAGTTCTTAAAGCCTGGTGAAGTAGCAGAGGAGTTACCCGCCTCCTAACATCAAAAAAAAGGTCTTAACGTTAAAACCCTGTAAATTAGTCTCTTATATATATAATGGCCGCTTGCGGCCTCTTTATAGATTAAAAGACTAAGCAGGAAGGGCCGGCGGTGGCCGCTCGATAGAGAATGACGAATGTCATGTC
>JAUXAV010000151.1 GCA_030619735.1 Candidatus Aenigmatarchaeota archaeon
CTCTTACTACGGAAGCCATAAACTTTCTAGGGACAAAGGCCTCTCCACTATCAAGCCATCCTAATAGAGCCGAAACGATACCTCCAGCACAAGCCAATAGGGCTATATATAGCACAGCTACGTTAAGGTCCATTACTCACCCCCTTTCACCAGGTAATAGTCGTTGATACCTTTAACAGCCTCAAGTAGTTGACCATTTATGCTTTTCCTTTGAGCTAAGTTTATCAGCTGCTGAAGATCCTTCGGTAAGCATTTACCCCTATAGGGCCTCCCATGCATCCTCGAACCATAGACGGATATCCTATCGTCTCCATAACTAGCCAGCATTCCTACCTCATGTGAGTTAACCCCCAACTCGTTAGCCAGTAACTTAATTTGATTCCAGTAGGATATCTGGCAAGCGAGGTAGCCATTAACCGCTAGCTTGGTAAGTTCAGCCACCTCTGGAGTAGTTCGGCAAATGGGCTTCCGAAATGGTTTATAAAGCTCCTCGAGCAGGTCCCCATGTTCTTTACAACACTCTCCAATAATAACTCCCGGGGGATTAAGGAACTCGTACTCAGCCACTGCTTCTCTAAGGAATTCAGGGTTGGAGCATATATGAAGCTCCCCATACCTCTTCATAATACCTCTTGCGGTTCTCGGGGGTACACTACTTCTAATAACAATAGGTTCACTGGGACAGGGAGCAGTAGTATACTTCCGCCAGTCCTCTACCATGGAGTCTATTACCCCCTCAACTACCTGCTCTGGGGTACAGACGAAGTATAAGTCTACGGTATTATGAAGACCATGAAGAAAACTAGGCTCAGTAAGGACCTCGAACTCTGAACGAAGCAGGTCCAATACCCCACGGTCCTTATCGACAAACTGGATCTCATGCCCCAACCTTGCGAAGCCCTTACCCGTGGCCTGTCCAACTACACCAGCTCCAACAATCTGTATGTTCATGGCTTATACTTCTCCGCTCGTTTTCTTAATTCCTTGGGATCACCCTTCCAGTCTTTAGCCCTGATAACCTTCTTCTTCTTACCTTTGGGGTCTGTCTTAAATTCCTGGATTTCTGTTCCTTCTGTCTCATAAGGTATAATCTTAGTCATTTAATACCCCCTCTATCTTTTCCCAGAATAGTCTTGATGAACTACCACAATGTTCTGCTACTTCCCCTCTTGACCTAAACCAGTCATGAGATAATGCCCCAATGAGTTTATTGCCTATAACATCACATCCAGCCAGGTACGCCTCTGGCACAGTTCTATCAAAAGGCTGGGGAGTAGCTGGTAAGTGGAGAAACATCTTATGCTTGTTATACGTCTCATTCATTTGCCAAGGTGGGATTTGACCCACATCACGGCAGTTAGGAGGGAGAGGCTCATTGGGAAGGGGATTTCCACCTACACAGGTAATTTCTTGACCTGAGTGATCTCTAGCCCATTGTAGAACACGCTTACGCCCCTTGAACTCAAATAGAGAAGTAACACAGATTATACCCTCACGGGGTAGTTTCATGTCATAGAATTGAGAGGGCTCTATTGGAGAGGGAACAATAGCATAAGGCTTTTGCTCTAACTCCGGGCAGGACCAGAGCCAGCTTTCTCGATGTAGTGGGGATAACCAGATAAGAAGTCTAGCCTCCAGGAAGATAGGTAGCCAGTTCTCTTTACGGTGGCAGGACTTACATTTCCCTAGCATCGGATAAAAGAGCCGATATTTGCATAAGGGCTGATAATCGTGGAAGAACCAAATACACGGTTTTCTCCTCTCAACCAGCTGCTGAAAGAGCTCCAAACGAAAACCTGCCATCATGTTACTTATGATAACTGGACTATCATCTGTAAGGAGGATATTTGAGTCCGCCTGTGGAGTAAGTATACTCATATCATGCCCTCTTCTAATGCCCTCAAGGAAGTGGACCTTATCTGTATTCTGAGCTCCACCACTTTGGGACATGAAATCCAAATCCTGGATCCAAGTGAATTTCATCGTAAGACCACTTCTTCCTTTGCCCTCCCCACTAGTTCCTCGCTAGGCTCAGGGACATCATAACAGAGCCTTTCCTTCTCCTCCATGACCTTATCAATAACCTCAAACCACTGCTCGGCTATGTTTTTCCAAGAGAAGTTCTCTTGGATGAACTGAACAGACTTCTCGCTACGAAGTGGACCCTTATTCCGGACCTGCCTATCCCATAACTCTTCCAGGGCGTGAGCTATTGCCATAGGATTAGGGATAGGTTTGGTCATTTGGTTGGGATATGTAATATTGGCTATCGCTGGGACTCCAACACCATGAACTATTAGTTCCGAACCAGGACCCTCTAGGAGATATATAACTGGTACTCCACATGCCTGTGCTTGAGTCATACACAATCCAAAGCCCTCTAAACACGCATTGAGTAGGACGTCCGCACAGTTAAACATCATTACTACTTCTTTCTCCGCTATACCGCCCATACTCATGATATACGGATCTGAGTAGGTAACAATTTCCCCAAGCCCCAGTTCATCTATATCTGCATAAAGGTCTCTCTCCCTTCTCATTTGAGTATGGAGATAAAGCCGTAGAGGTATATGAGAGTTTACCTGGTGAAATAGTCTAATCCCCTCAAACATTTCACGTATATTCTTCCTCTCCTGATTAGCAGCCACAATAAGAAGATTAAAAGTATCATGCCCATACCCTAGGAGACTCATCATATCAGGTAATTCTTCCCGAGGTTGAGGCCTCCACAGCTCAGTATCAAGTCCCAGCCATATCGCAGGCTCCACATTGGTAAAGCCAACCTTCCGGAGGGAATTCTCTCCATACTTTGAAAAGGGGATAAGCTTGTGGGCAAAGTGGATGCGATTCTGGATATTCTTGGGCAT
>JAUXAV010000039.1 GCA_030619735.1 Candidatus Aenigmatarchaeota archaeon
ATTACCTCGGTCTCCCCGAGCGCCTCTATCTTGACGGCGCAGGCGATTGTTACTTCCATCTCGATGCGAACCGTCTTGGAGGCGGGCACGTCAAAATATTTTGTGATAGTTCCGTACTGGTCAACGGACCAAGTTTGGGCGGGCAGGCCCGAGATCCTCACCATGACGGTCGAACCTTGCGGCGCTGGTATAATCTCCCGAAACAAGAATTTTGATTTGTCAATAGATTCTAAATTAGTCACTATGCTCTCGCGCCTTAGGACCACATCGAATTTGTCGTCCCCGATTTCAATCGTGTCCATGGCGAGCCAGTCCCCCACGACCTGCTTCGAGGGGGCGACCGCCAACCTCACCTCGGCGAAGGCCACGTGGTGCAGCGTGCCTAAGTCGCTTGCCCACACCTCGACCCTGTAGCTGTACGTCCCCTCCGCTAGAGTCAAGCCGTACGGTACCTGCCAAGGCTTGAGCTGCGGCGCGGTGTTCTCGACGCGCATGGAATCAGAAATCAGGTTCAACAATTCCGTCCCAGCCGTGTCAAAAACAAAGACTTTCACAATCACATCTTCAGGTACAATCGACCGCGAGCGCAGCAGCCCGCTCACGGCATCGTCCGCTGGGGTTATGCTCTCCACGCTCACGAGGAGCTCGGCAGCGACCGTGAAAGCGTCCTCGTAGAGTTTTTGCCCGTCTATCGTCCCCTTGCTCGTCGAGATCCTGACATCGTAGAACCCGATATCAGCCTCGAGGAGCGTCGTGTGCGTGGCCAACTTGCCCGACCCGTTCGTGTAGCCCGCAACTGTCCGCAGGACTTCTCCCAACTCGCTTATCAGTTCGAGTTTTAGGTAGGCATTTTCAACTGCAGACCCACTTGCCACCGACTTGACGATGGGCTCGAAAGTGATTATCTCGCCCTCCGCGTAGATCTCCCTGATTGGGCTGAACGTGATGGAGTGGTCGTCGACGGTGAAAAGCTTGAAACCGAGATCCGTGTAGTCCTTCGTGTTCTCGAAATTCACGCTCACGGCCTGAACCTTCACGTCGAACTCGCCGAGGGCGTTGTCGAGCATAACGTCGCTTGGGCTGTAATCGTACCACAGACGCTTCGTGTTGTCGTTCACGTTCTCGTATCCGATGTGCATGGCGTTGTCCACGACCACAGCATCGTTGTTGTCGCGGATCCAGAAGTGGACGTTCTCTATCGCGTCGCGCCCCTCGTTGTCCTTGACCGTCGCGTAAATCCTCACGTCGCCGTCCCCCGACCAGTGGGCTTTTCGATCAACCGGTGTACTGTCAACCGTGACCTCGGCTACAATCAAAGAGGGGATGGGTAAAATCGTGAAGGTGTTATCGGACCAAGTTCCCGACCACTCGTAGCCGTCGCGGACCTGCACCCTCGCGTAATATGTCACATTCTTCTCCAGCGCCTCGCCCGCGTACACCTTGGACTGCGCGGTCGTCGTGTTGTCCGAGTAATCCCATAAGAGCGAGCCGAAGCCGGGATCGTTGTCCACCTGTATCTTGACGCCGAGCTGATCGTCACCGTCAGGATCCGAGAAGTCCCACGTCAGGGTCGGCGTGTATTCCTCGTAGAACGTCTGCTCCGAGTAGGTCTGCGTGGGCAGCTGGTTAATCCTGAACGTCCCCGTCGCCCAGTCCGACCACTCAAAGTTATCTTTAGTCCTTACTTGGACATAGTAGGTATTCCCCCTCGACAGCGCAGAGCCATCGTAGACATCTGAGTTGTCCGTCCCCGATATCTCCCCCGAGTTCCACTTGACGTTTGTTCCCGAACTCGTTCCGACCCAGATCTGCCAGTGGCTTTGGTTGTCCTCATCGGGGTCGGAGTATGTCCAAGAGAATGTGGGGGTGAGCGTAGTCAAGCGGGTGGGGTTCGTTTGGCCATCAGTCTTCAGATTCGTGGTGGTGGGTAATTGATTGAGCTTGAAGGTTGCGGTCTCGGTAGACCAAGCCCCCTCATCACCATTGTTGTCCCAGAATTTGATTCGCCAATGGTAAGTTGTCCCTCTTGACAATGCACTTCCAGCATAAGTAATATCTTCGCACCTCGCCCCATTGTCGAAGGCGGTTATCGAGGTCTTTGTTTGGTCCCATATAGGCGAGCCAAATCCAGAATCATCATCGACCTGCAAGGCGTAGTAGTTCATTTGATCTCCATCGTTATCAGTTCCAATTGCGCTGAATTTAGGTGCAAAATCTGTTATGCGAGTTGGGTTGGTCTGCCCTTCACATCGTAAAGAAGTCGGAGGATTTGGAGGAAAATTAATCATAAATATTGCAGTTTCAGTTGACCATAATCCTATCTCTCCATTGGCGTCCATAAATCTGCACTGCCAATAGTAAGTTATCCCTCTTGATAAAGCAGAACCAGTATAAGAAACATCGGGACATTTTGAATTATTATCTATGCTCAGAGTATATGTAAATCCGTGGGGACCACCAGTGCCATAGCTGGATACTTTCTGGGAGGGGAAAGAGAAAAGAGTGCCACTATAACCGCTGGTAGCGCAGTAGATTTCGTAAATGTCAGCATCAATCTCGATTTTGACATTTTCTCCTGAATCAATCAAACGTGAATAATCACTTTTTGCAAAATCCACAGAATGAGTTGTAGAACCACCTGCCGACATTTTGGAAGCCAGAACAACGTTATTTTCATCTTTTATGGAACAATTTTCTCCAATTGTGGTAGTGGTATGCCACCCTACCCAACTGAAATATCCCTTCGCCGTGACACTAATGTTCTCCATAGTCAGCACGGCTACTTTACTCTGCCAGCTTTGCATAATGCTGAAGGTCTCAGGTGTTGTTACATCAATCCAACCCGACGCCCACGTATTGTTATCGCCAAGAGTTGTTCCAACCCATATTTCTATGTTATCTGCGCTATCTCCGACATCGTTATCAGTAAATATGGCAGAAAACTCTGGCGTGAAATCAGTTATTATTGGATTGACTTGATTTTCAGTCCGAAGCTCTGTTGGCGGATTTGGAACGGTGGGGGATGCAAGAACTAACGGTGTTCTACTAAGGATTACAGCTCCCAATATGAGCACGATTGCCAGCAGAAGTGAAAGCCCTCCCCTCATACTATTTCGCTTCATAAATTGCCCACCCCAATACCATGTAAGTGCTCACCATTCCATTCCAAAACAACAGAAATGGAAGATTACTCGCATATCGGAAAACTGGTAAAATCAGCGGGTCTCCTATCGTAGCTAAAGAGAAAGCGGCCACGGCTGCTAGAACAACCCAACGAGCCGAAACACGGCCAACGCCCATTACAATGCCAACAAGAAACGCGATCGCAACCTCTGCCACGACTATGGGAACACCTATCATCCGCCCACCCACCTCTTGAACCACTTCAACCTTTTCTTCGCCCTGACGAAGCTCCTGAATGTGTCTGATGCCACATATGCGTAGCACAGGTAGAGGCCGAGGAGGGGGATTATTATGATCTCGGTCATGCCCGCCTCCTCCGCACCTTCCGACTTATTCGGGGTATAACGACTCTGAGCACAAGCACCGCTATGATGAGCCCGACAATCAAAACGGGGATCATCACGGGGTTGGTCACTAGGTACAGTAAGAAATCTCGCGAGAAGATCAAAACTGAGGTTCCGATTCCTCTGGCCGTGGGATCTAGTGGTCCGGCAATCAAGACGGCGAAGAAGCCCAGCGTGGCGACGAACGCGATGAAACTCTGGCGCTCCTCACTCTTGAATGGGCGCACGAAGCCTATGAGCCAGCCGATAACGCTAAACCCGAAGAGAAACAGGAAAAGCAACCCCGCGCCGAACAGGACTACTGAGCCCAAGGCCACGATTTCTCCCGTTTCCTGCCAGGAGGCGAAGGAACTCCAAGCGGAGTATGCGACGCGATGCGGCGTAAGCACAATAAAGTTACTTCCAATCAACATCTTTTCCTCGTTGCCCAATTCATCGCCGCCGAGCTGCCCTAGGTAATCCCAATTGGTCGCGACCGTTATGAACGCTAAAATGAGAAGAAGTGTTATTGGCATCCTCATTAGCATCGCCGCCGCGAAGTGAGCACGATCATCTCCGCCTGGTCGTCACCACTAGTCCGACGGCCCCTATTGCCGTAAGCGCAATGCCCCCATAGAATAGCCAGTCTGTCTTGGCGGGAGGAGGAACCACCATCGTGAAATTCGCTATAACATTTCTATCCGAATCCATTGTGATTGTTATCGTTGGATCTACGCCAGAAGCGTCGTCACTCCAATACTCAAACTCATATCCGGAATACGCTGTTGCCGTAAGAGTGACAGTTTTGCCCTCCTCAAAAGTTCCTGCCGATGGATTTACGTAACCCGCGCCTGATGGCGATATTGAAGTCGTTAATTCGTGTGTCGGTTTCACATTTTCCTTGAAGTAGGCGATTAAAGTTTTGTTGGACTCCATCACAACCGTGAACGAAATACTTGTCCCAGATCCATCTCCCCCCCACCTGTCGAAAACATAGCCTCCAGACGGATGTGCTGTGACCGTCACAAGTTCTCCCTGCTCATACCTTCCCGAACTTGGACTCACGCTGCCTCCGTTGGCCGGAACAGCTGAGGTTGTCAAGGTGTATTCTACGACCACCGCAAAGTTGGCTATAACATTTTTGTTTGCGTTCATAGTTAGTGTTACAGGATTACTTGTTCCAGAGGCGTTACCGCTCCAGTGCGAAAACTTGTACCCCGCGTTAGGATAAGCTGTAATGGTCACTTGGGTTCCTTCATCGTAGGCTCCACTTTCTGGGACAATGGAACCTGTCCCCGATGGATAAACGGAAGTTCCTAACGTGTACGTGTCAGGTGGCGGTGGCGGGTCGGACACTTTTTCTATATAGATATTTTGTGCGCTCGAGTTGGATAAGGCACCATAGCTAACAGTTATCTTGATCGTATGATTGCCCGTAGCTACATCAGAACCGACGACAAAGCTCACGCTTTTCGCTGTAACGCCGGCCCCCAGCGAGAAAACTCCCGAATTAACCTTTGCCGCGTCTAAATACAAATCCCAGTCGAAATTCGCCGTGCCGCTTGTGCCTATTTCTACCCAACCGTGGACTTCCAATTCAACGCCAACAGCGATGGCTTCCCCCGTTTTGGCCGAGTTCGGCATCGAAATAATGTCGACGCGCAGTTCTGTCGGCGTCAAACCTTCGGCAAGGATCGGAGTCCCGATCATAATCGTAACGCCTATTATCAGAACCACTATTGAAGCCAACTTCGACTTTTTCATCCCTTTCGCCTCGCTATTGCAATTCCGGATATTATCGCAATTGCTGCGATTACTACCGCAATTATAACGAGAAGATATTCCTCCCACCAAGATTTCATTCCTAATTCTGTTAACTCTATTACCCCGACATTCGTTGTAATCCCCTTTGTAATGCTTACTTGTCTTTGCACGGGATAGTAATTCGTTGCCATAACACTTAATGCCCAAGAACCTGCTGGAACACCCTCGATTAAGAAAGAGCCACCCGTCTTTGTTTCTCCATACTTGCCGCCAACTGTCAAGGATACATTTGCCAAACCTTGCTTTGTTCTACTATCTATGACACTGCCTGCGATAAGCCCATAACCACCGTTACCATTTGTGGGTTTGGGGTTTAAAGTGAGCCAGAAATATGCTATTGCCGTTCTTCCACTTCCTTGAGCTACCGCTTCCACTTCAACAGATTGTCTAAATTGCTCTGTGACAATTCCTGTTGATAACGTGACAAGAAATGTACCAATTGTACCTTTGTTAATATTCAATTGAGTTGGACTTACTGTATATGTGAAATTTGTTCCCCTCACCTTTAGAGTGAAAGTATCCATAGACATGCCAATATTCTTCACATCAACTCTTACTGTTGCATAGTCGCCTCCGATGGCAGTGGCATCAGATATTGACGTTATCTGGGGAATTCCATACGGGGGGCGCCATACCCAACTATCCACGACTTCACTCCTTACACGTAATTGAACGAGAGCATTAACCGTTCCAGTCCAGAAAGTTATTGCATAGGCACCAACTCCACCATAATCAAGCCACTCCATGCTGTCAAGAGGTCTACTAATTTGGGAGAAATTTCGGTTGCTCATTTTGTTCCATAATTCTGTGTCTGTTGGTGTGCTTACTGGTATAGTTTTCACGTATGTCGGTAAGCCCTTGTATTTGGAGCGTTCAACCACGCCATTTTGCACGTTGTAAACTGGGGTAATTCCATTCAAAGCCCTGTCCCACAACGTTTGATAACTCCAAGCACCAAAATAGGGAACATTATTATGGAACCACTCTAATTTGCTTTCGTAATTCGTCCAGAGGAAAACTCTCAGCTCACCTGTTGGTGTATAGTCAATTATCAAATCAGACGGTGGCGACGTCATCGTCCGACTTATTAGCCCGACATCCCAAATCTCCGCTGACATAATTCCGCTACCAACGGTGAAGTTATTTGTAGTCCACCCAAGGGTTGGGTCACCAGCTACACCGAGCTCTGTGACTGTAGATTTCAGACTACCAACATTGTCGTATGTGTTTAATGTGACATCATAAGGTGCCACTGCTGTTTGCCACCCAGTAACTTTATAGAATGCAATCATGCTCTCTGGAGAACCTCCATCTGTCTTTGAATCACGCAATCCATAGTAGAATTTACGGACTTCCAAACTTATCCAATACGATCCGTAGGGAATTGTTATTACATCTGCCGACCCCGCAGACTTTATCCGAGCATCTATTTCTGTCGAATGCGGTTCGTTCAAATCTTTTAACTCGAATTTAATAGTATCTCCTGCATTCCTCACTGTGTATAGATAAACCCAATAACTGTTGACCCATTTACCGTCAGCAGTTTCACTACCTCCTTCTATGTCCATCATACTTCCGCAAAGTACCATCGCTGGCGGCGCAACCTCCACGAACGCGAACACCGCGATCCCTATCAGTACCAAGATCGCGAGCGTGGCGAGGGCTTTTCTCCTCATCTTTTTATCCTCCTCACCCTGGGGGCGACGACTCTCTTTCTCGCCAAGAGCCCGTAAACGAAAATCAGGGCCCCTACCCCGATGAACGGGAGTGTCAAGATCTGGAACGGGTAGACATCCCAAAACAGCACCTTCGTGTGGTAGAAGTGACACATTGCGCCCACGACCCAGAAGATAACTCCAGCGAGCATGAATCTAGGCTTCATCTCAGACCCCCGCCACCGCGACCGCCGCCGAGGCTGCCGCCTTGACTGCCTTCGGCATCAGAATTAAGGTGACATTGTAGATCATGTGAACGACCGATGCGACGATAAGGGACAGCACGACCTTCCGCTTCGGGTCGGGGTCAAGCAGGGTGGGCACCATAGCTAGCCCCGCCATCACGACAAATATTAGACTTAAGAAGACGAGGGAAATCGGAATTGTGCCCACAGCAAAAATGTGCATTGCACCCAAGATTCCGCTACCAACCAAGATAGCAATCCCCCAGTTTTTGACTGCAGAGTACGAAAGTCGAATCAGGAAAAAATGCAAAATTCCTTCACCCACACCAACGAACATCACTTGGTAGACTGCGAGTCCCACCGTGGGTGTAATAGATGACAAAGCAGCTATCTGCAAAATGCTCGGGCTCATGACTATAAAGTTGACGAGAGCAAACATTGCAATGGCGGAGATCACGCAGCCCGCGACCACGTATTTTGAAATTCGCACACATTGGAACGTCAATTTATCGAAGGCTAGAATCATTGCAACGAGACAAAATGTTATAATTGTGAAATATAGGAGCTGAGTTCGAAAGAGCTGGGGATCGACGTTGAAACTCGCCAACATTGAGGAAATATACAAACTTACCACGATGATCGCCCCGATGGCTTCCGCTCGTCCCAGCTTGCCTGGCTCGCTCGTCTTGTTCCGACCCATTTTTTTCCGTCCTTTCCTTTGATGAGCTCGATTGGGCGAACCCTCGCGAGGTCCGCCCGAGAACTCAGGATATTGCCACCTTTCACTAGGCACTTTAGGCCGCAGTCAACGTGATCGTCTTGCTCGCCGAAGTTTCTGGACTGACTCCGTTCAAGTCCTGAACACTGGCAGTAAGTACGAGGGGATCTGCGGTTGCGCCAACGTCCAATGTTAACCGGTAGGTTACGGTTACCGTTGTCTCCTTTATGTCGCCGATAGTGGATCCTGCGATGATCCACTTCTCGGCCGTTGCGTCGTCTTCTTCGAAATTGTGAGATAAGCATTCGATTTTGTCGATGTCGATGTTCTCGTGCGAGCCGATGTTAGCGATAAGTTTCACTCTGAGGCTCCTTATCACGGTGTCGTCCGCGGTGTTGTTCAGGTACAACCTCACGGTTACAGTTTGGTTGTTTTCACTGAGGGATGGAGCTTCATCCGTCGCCGATGTATCGCCCCAAGAGAATGTCCCTATGTTGTCCAGCGTCAGGCTTCCGGAGAACGTGGTGGTCTTACTCTCTATCGTGTACGCCGTGACTATGTCATCGTAGTACCCGGTCAACTCCGATTTGACTTTGTAATCCCCTC
>JAUXAV010000225.1 GCA_030619735.1 Candidatus Aenigmatarchaeota archaeon
CCCAGGTCAGGCCCAGGTAAAGGAAGGCAGAGCCAATCCCTGCCACAAAATAAAGCATGAGAAATTTTTTCCAGCCCAATTCCCTCTCTACCATTCCCCCGAAAATCAGGAGAACAAACATGTTTATTCCAATATGCATTATCCCCCCGTGCATGAACATATAGGTAACGAACTGCCAGACCGCCCCGGAGAAGGCCTGTGCAGGCACCAGGGAAAAGCTGTACGTGAACGCGTCCCCGAATATTCCCTGCAGTATGAAGGCTACTATATTAATTGCAACAAGGGAGAGTGTGAACTTCATAATAAATGAATTATGGCCAGAGCTATTAATTATTAACCCTTATATTCCATAAGAAGGAATTGGAAGCAATTATTTAAGACCTTTTTACGGTCTTCTTCCCCCTTTCCTGGGGTATGACCTTCCTTTTCACCTTCTGGAACCTCTCCCTGAATTTCCTGCCGGAGAGCTCATACAGGAAAACAGCCAGGGCTCCGACCTCGCTATGCGGTTGCTGGCCTACACTTAAATTAAAATCAGACAACTGATAGACCTCCGGGGGGACCTTCTCCCCGCCCACTATCACTAGAAGATTCCTTGCCTTTTTGAGTTTGCTTATGTGCCCCTGGAACGGCAGGCCGTAAACGGTAAGATGGACCTTCATGCCCTTGAAATTCCTAATCTCCCTCTTCCAGTCCTTTACATACCGGACAGAGAAGGGGCCTCCCCACTGCTCCGCAACCCTCTTAAGGGAGTCCTTCAGGTTGGAGTCCCTCTGGCCTGAATAGGCAAATCCCTGCGCCCCCAGGGCCCTTGCAACCAGGGCGCAGTGCGAGGAAATTCTTTGGTCACGGAATACTCTATGACCTAGTCTCAGAATCCTTATCATGGAATAATTTTGGAATGAGGGCTAAAAAGCCTTTATACCCAGCCCCTTAATTTCATGGCTTTTGCCACCTTCTCCACTGCCAGCAGGTATGCCGCAGTCCTCATATTAACCCTGTGTTTCTCCATTGCCTCCGCAACCTCCTTGAATGCCTTTGTCATTGTTTTATTCAGCCTCTTATTCACCTTGTCCAGCTCCCAGTAATAGTTCCTAATGTTCTGGCACCATTCAAAGTAGCTGACAACAACACCGCCTGCATTCGCCAGTATGTCAGGAACAACCAGTATTTTTTTCCTGTCCAGAATACTGTCCGCCTCCGGGGTTGTGGGACCATTGGCCCCTTCCACCACTACTCTTGCCCTGATTTTCCCTGCATTCTCCTTTGTTATCATATTCTCTATCGCAGCAGGTATCAGAAGGTCGCATTCCAGATAGAGAAGCTCCTCATTGCTTATGTTCTTCGCTCCGGGCAGGTTTATAACAGAGCCGGTCTTTTTCTTATGCGCCAGGACCTTTTTCGGGTCAAGACCTTCAGGATTGCAAATCCCGCCCCTGGAATCGCTGATACCTGTAACCCTTACGCCAAGCCTTATCAAATCCTCTGCAGCCACGTGCCCTAAATTCCCGTAGCCCTGTATGACAGCCGTGGTTTTTTTCGGGTCTTTCCTGAGATACTTCAGGACCTCCCTTACTATGCAGACCAGGCCACGACCTGTTGCCCGGTCCCTCCCCTTGGAGCCGAAGACCTCAACAGGCTTCCCTGTCACGACCCCTGGCACAGCATGCCCCATTATCTTGCTGTATTCATCCATGTACCAGGCCATTATCTGGGGGGTTGTATAGACATCCGGAGCTGGAATGTCCTTCCGGGGCCCTATATGCTTTGCAATTGCCCTTATGTATCCCCTG
>JAUXAV010000317.1 GCA_030619735.1 Candidatus Aenigmatarchaeota archaeon
GCTCAAGAGATGCGTAAAGAAGGTGGAAAGGCTCTCAGGTCTCCCCAATGTGGTGATAATAAGGGAGGTGGAGAAGGAGACCCCCTTTGAGTCCAATACCTTTGATTCCATAATATCCGTTGCCGTATTGAGCCTTAAGGCGGACCCTGAAAAATATCTCACCTATCTCCACAAAATCCTGAAAAGGGGAGGCAGGATTTCCATGCTATGCTTCGGCAGGAGCATGATATTCCCTGCCCCTGAGCATATGGGCAGCACAGAGAGCCTCAGGAACCTGGTGTCCAAGGCAGGGTTCAGGGACGTCTCGGTAAAGCAGAAAAGGAAGCTCGGGAGCAAATACTACTTCATAACAGGAAGGAAATAGGGATATGCTTAAAAGTTTTATTTTCAATGAGGGTTTATGGCAAAAACAAAATCGACCATGCTTAAAATCTATCTGAAGGATGATAAAATAGGTTCACTTGACATGGAAGCATTCCTGGCTGAAGCTGGTTTCTGCTTTGCTGGTTTTGAAACCGACGACCAAGGGAGGAAACCCTGGAAGATAAGAAGCTATAGCGAGACTGAAATAAAACCTGAGGTGCTTGCAAGATATCCCCAGATTGAGAGGGTAGAGCCCTTTAGCGAATAGCTTTTTATTCAAGCTAAACCAATTAAAATACATGAAGCTGAAAAACGTGATGACCAGGAAGGTGTTTGTCTTCTCCCCGGAGGACACGCTCCATGATGTCCTGAAGCTCTTCGCAAAGAAGAGGATTGGAGGGGCTCCGGTAGTGGACAAGGGAAAGCTTGTCGGCCTTGTAACGGAGTTTGATGTCATAAGGGTCCTGGACATCTACACCCCTAAAATCCACCTTACTTCTGCTCCCCATTTCCTCCTGGTGATTGCAGGGCTCAGGGGGAAGAGGAGGCTCTCCAAGCTTGAGATGGAGGTAAAGGCGGCGGTAAGGCTTAAGGTAAAGGACTTCATGAGCCAGAATCCCATAACCATGAAGCCTGAAGCAGATATAATGGACGCTGCCAGGTTCATAGACAAATACAAGATAAACCGGATAATTGTTCTTAACAAAGCAAAAAAAGTCTCCGGGATTGTGACCAGGAACGACATAATAAAGGCGATAACCCTTATTGACGGAAAGCTGGAAGGACTTAAAGCCAAAAGG
>JAUXAV010000211.1 GCA_030619735.1 Candidatus Aenigmatarchaeota archaeon
CTAACCAGGGAATAGACCCATACCCCGAACATAGTAATAGTTTAAATAACTTAAATTAAAAGGTTTACTATGACAGAAAATAACAAGCTCCAGATATGGACCGAGAAATACAGGCCCAAGACCCTGGAAGAGGTCGTGGACCAGAAGCATGTGGTGGATAGATTAAAGGCCTGGGCAAAGGAGGGAAGCATACCCCATCTGATATTTGCCGGAGGCGCAGGCGTGGGTAAAACCACTGCAGCCATATGCCTTGCCAGGGAGCTCTTCGGGGAGCACTGGAGGGAGAACTTTCAGGAGACCAATGCGAGCGAAGCCAGGGGAATTGATGTTATCCGTGGCAGGATAAAGGACTTTGCCATGACAAAGCCCATCAGTGCAGAATTCAAGATAATCTTTCTGGACGAATCGGATTCCCTTACCCCTGAGGCGCAGCAGGCCCTCAGGCGGACCATGGAAAAGTTCTCCAGGGTGTGCAGGTTCATTCTGAGCTGCAACTACAGCTCCAAACTGATATCCCCCATCCAGAGCAGGTGCTCGGTCTTCAGGTTCAAAAACATGAACAGGGAGAATGTGGAGGAATATATGAGCATGATTGCAAAGGGCGAGGGCCTCAAGATTTCAAAGGATTCAATAGACGCCATATATGAAATTTCCGAGGGTGATTTGAGGAAGGCCACCAATCTTTTGCAGGCAGCAGCGGCAACAGGAAGCGTAACAAAAGAAGGTATTTATGAGGTGGCCTCCCAGGCAAAGCCCGAGGATGTGAAGGATATGATAAACCTTGCCTTATCCGGCAAATTCGAGGATGCCAGGAAGAGGCTCCAGGACATGCTGATTAACCAGGGCCTGAGCGGCCAGGACATTGTCAGGAACCTCCACAGGGAGATATTCAACCTTGGCGTCCCGGACCAGGACAAGATAAAGCTCATTACCCATCTTGGCGAGACCGAATTCCGGTTGAACTCCGGGGGCTCGGATGACGTGCAGATAGAGAGCTTTTTAGCACAGGTTGCACTGGCAGGAAAAAAATAATATTGCCTCCCTGCAGTCCTGTAAGGCAATAGCTGTTGAACCAGATTCTTGTCAAGTGAAGGATTTCTGGTTCAACATAAACATTTAAAACCCTTAGGATACAATTAATTCTAAATGGTGAATATGAGGATGATATTTCTCGGCCCTCCGGGAGTAGGAAAGGGAACCCATGCACAGGAAGCAGGGGAACACTATGGAATCCCCAAGATTTCCACAGGGGATATTCTCAGGGAGGAGATTAAGAACGATTCTGAATTAGGGAAAAAAGCACAGGAATACATGAATGCAGGCGGGCTCGTCCCTGACGACCTAATTATAGAAACCCTGAAGAGCAGGATATCCCGGGACGACTGTATAGAGGGCTTTATACTTGACGGCTTTCCCAGGACACTGGAACAGGCAGAGGCCCTGGAAAGCATTTCAGAGATAGAACTTGTTGTCAATTTCAACCTGAGCTATGGAGGCATTATGCAGAGGCTTGGGGGGAGGCTTACCTGCAGGAAGTGCGAGGCAATATACCATGTAAAGAACAACCCGCCAAAGAGGGAGGGGCTCTGTGACCTCTGCAGCTCAGAGCTCTATGTCAGGGAGGACCAGAAGCCAGAGGTGATAGAGACCAGGCTTAAAACATATGAAAGGGAGACAAAGCCCCTGATAGACTATTACAGGAAGAAAAATCTTTTGGTGGACTTCAATGCAGAAGGGGAAGTCAAGGATGTTTCCGAAAGGCTGATTAAATTAATCGATAAGAACCTGAATCAGTGATGGTTATGAACATGCTTCTTTATCTTGGTCAGTTCCTGCACTTTCTTGAGATTATGCTTCCTGCCCCACAGGTATAAGTAGGCAGCTATACATACGGCAGCTGCTGCCAGGAACCCGAACACAATTAAGAAATCCATCTATATTATTGCTTTGTGAATTTAAATCTTTCCCCCAGCAGTTCCCACCGCTCCCATCTTCTAATTTTTAAAGAACAGAAA
>JAUXAV010000026.1 GCA_030619735.1 Candidatus Aenigmatarchaeota archaeon
CAAATTCTTTCCCATGCCAATCAATTATGCGGTCTTTGACTGGAACGTACCCTGTTCAAATCCAATCCACCTCACACATAAATAAAATCCGAACCCAGTATATAATATGCACCAAAAGAAGGCTATCTCACCCATAATATCAATAATAATCCTTCTCCTTATAACCATTGCCATAGCCAGCACAGGCTATTCCTACCTCTTAACTTACTGGACCAGCCTGACAAACAAGCAAATCCAGGTCCTGGACGCCTCCTGCTATTCAGGGAGCCAGGGCAAAATAATAGTGAGGAACATAGGCACCAATTCCATAGACACAACCGAGATAAAGGTCATCAACACACAAACCGGGCAGGACATCAGCCAGGAGGTGCTCTGGAGCAGTTCTGCTGGCGACCCAAACCTGGCCCTCCAGCTCAGGTTTGACGAGGGCTCCGGCACCAAAGCATATGACACCTCAGGGCAGGGTAATGATGGCACACTGAAAAACGCCACAGGTGCAACATGTTTTACTGACGGAGCTTGCCCAGAATGGGTTAATGGTAAAATAGGCAGCGCCCTGGACTTTGACGGGGACGGGGACTATATTGATTGCGGAAACGACCAAAGTTTAAATATTACTGATGTTGTTACAATGAGTGCTTGGGTTAATCCTGATATTCTTTCAGGCATTCACCAGATAGTTAATAAAGGTTCTGACCATTATGCAATACAGATATGGGGTAATATAGCTGTTTTTGCAGTTCAAGATCCTGCAGATATTGAAATGATAAATCAACTTGAAAACTTTAAATACTGGGATTTTTATTGGGGAAAAGAAGAGGATGCACCACCAAATAATGCAAGATATGTGTATGATAACGGGGAAGCTGACGATATTTTCGATATGCTACTCAACAACCTTTCAAGCTATAACACGATCGTGCTTGAAGACCCTCACGGTGCAGAACTGAATAACGTGGCTGAAGAGGATATGTTGAGGGATTTTGTAAATAATGGCGGTACCTATATCCATGTTCAACATCAACAAAAAATTTTGGAAGACGCATTCGGCATTGAAAAGGATGGAGATAGCGATAAAGGAACTGTAATAAGTTTGGACCCAATTTTGAAAGAAGGAACTACTACTGGTACACATGTCACGTTCGAACAAAATGGACCCGTGTTCCCAATATCAACATCACCTTTGCCTTTGAAAACGATAATGGAGGTTACAGGTGTTCCAACCAAATGTATACTATGTAAATGGACCTACGGTAATGGGATCATATACTATATGCCAGACTTGAAAAACGACACATCCGAACCTGTTCCAGTTTTGAACATGATGGGGGCTATTTTTGAAAATGGTATTATCTTTAGGATTAGGTATAGAAATGAATCAAATAGTGTTAATATCGTCGAACCTGGATATACTTTCCCTTCTACTAATAGATGGTATCATTTAGTTGCGATTATCAATTCAGGTGGTGATGTTTCTGGTTATGTTGATGGTTCATTTATTGGTTCAACAGAATTTATTGGAAATTCTATTCACTTTACAACAAGTAATTTATATATTGGCACAAGAAGTGCTGGTAATATTCCTTTCAACGGCACAATCGACGATGTCCGCATCTACAACAGGGCCCTAGAAGAAGATGAGATAAAGACCTTAGCCGAGAACTCCGTCCCTGTCCGGCCCGGGGAAACAGCCTATATGACCCATACCTGCTCCGGGCTATGCACCTACAGGCTAATCCTGGGCGGGATGGCAAAGGAGGCCATGCTGGAGTGCTGAGTGAACCAGGAATATGCTTTTAACCATTCCCCACTTAAATTAATAATAACAAACCCAATATATTATAAGGTGATTGTCAAATGGCAAGAAGAAGGAGTTCCTACAAGCGGGGCTGGAAGCATTCAAAGGGCAGGGGCAGGGAAACCCAGGTAACCTGCGGGTTCTGCGGGAGAAGGGTCCCCAAATACAAGACCTTCTCCGTGGTAAAAGGCTTCAGTATAGGTGACCCGTCTCTCAGAAGGGAGATAAGCAGCCAGGGCAGATACGGCCTGAGCATGATGCAGAAGAAGATATATGCATGCCCTGCCTGCGCAAGGCACCGGAACATAGTAAGAAGGAAAAGATAGGGGGTTTTTTGGGGGGATCACCATGGCAAAGAAAAGCAAGAAGGATAAAGAGATAGAGAAGAAATGGAAAGGGAAGACCGGGTTTAAAATAGGGTTCAAATCCATTAGAGGCCTCAGAGGGTCCCTGAGGAAGAAATTAAGGGAAGCGGGAAAGGAGGCAAAATACCCTGAATTTTCCCTGAAGACGCCTGCCCATCTGGTTGTATTGCCCAGTCCAAAAAAGGTTATGGGACTTGATATAAAATACCCCCTTCTCGAGCCCCTGGCATACGCAAACATAAAATGGGTGCAGGATAAAAGGGGGCTTGTCTATTTCATCCATGAGCCAGGGCTCAGTCCAGGGGAAAAGGAGCTTCTGGAGAAGATAAAGACTGATTTGAGGGAACTGATTGATGTGGAGATATCCGTTATTGAGAAAAGGAAGGAGGCAATAGATTATCTTGAGGGAAAGCTTAAAATGGTCCTGTCAGAAAGCGGAATGAAACTGCCAAAGGAAACCTATATAAAAATCATATACTATATCATAAGGGATTTCGTGGGCCTGAACGAGATTGAGCCCCTCATGAACGACCCCTATATCGAGGACGTGGGCTGCGACGGGCTGGGCGTACCAATCTATGTGGTGCACAGGAAGTTTGGTTCCATAGAGACCAATATAACCTACAGGGACATGGATTACCTTAATAATTTTGTGATAAAGCTTGCAGAGAGATGCGGAAGGTATGTATCCTATGCCAAGCCCCTTATGGACGGAAGCCTTCCGGACGGCAGCAGGGTGCAGGTGAGCCTTGCAAAGGACGTGACAACCAAAGGCCCGACATTCTCCATAAGGAAGTTCAAGACCTCCCCGTTCTCCCCTGTTGAGATGATAGACCTGAAAACCGCTTCCCCTGAATTGATGGCATATCTCTGGCTTGCTGTCCAGCACTCAGCCTCCCTCCTGATATGCGGGGGGGTAGCGACTGGAAAAACCAGCTTCTTGAACTCCGTGACCATGTTCATACCCCCTGAGGACAAAATAGTTTCAATAGAAGACACCCGGGAATTGAATATCCCGCACCAGAACTGGATACCCAGTGTTTCCAGGGTAGGGTTCGGGGTCCCTGAAGCCACTGGCAGGAGATACGGTGAGGTCAGCATGTTCGAGCTTCTCAAGGAAAGCTTCAGGCAGAACCCTGACTATGTTATCGTGGGCGAGGTAAGGGGAAAGGAAGCCTATGTCATGTTCCAGGGGATGTCTTCAGGGCATCCCTGCGTGGGAACGATACATGCAGGCTCAGTGGATGATGTCATAAAAAGGCTGGAGACCCCCCCGATAGAGCTTTCCCCCTCACTGGTGGAGACCCTTGACCTTATAGTGGTAATGGTCCATGCAAAGGAGAAGGGAAAATCAGCGAGAAGGATAAAGGAGATTGTTGAGATGATATCCATTGACGCCAAGACAGGGAAAGCCCATACACTCAGGTCCTTTGTCTGGGTCCCTTCAGGCGACATCCATGAAAGCAATGTAACGGAATCAAGGCTGTTAAGGAAGATATCCTTCCAGAAGGGGATCCCCTACACAAAAATAATGGAGGAGCTGAAAAACAGGAAGAATATTTTGGAATGGATGCAGAATTACAGCATATCAGATTTTGAAGACGTCTGCAAGCTCATAAACCTCTATTACAAGGAGCCCTCCACAATTATGAAATGGGTCAATAATAATATCCCCCCCTATAAGGCAGAATACAAGGAGAAAATAAAGAAGCTCTGGGAGTCTGCCACAGGGCTCAAGGTCCTGAAGGAAGAAACCGCCGGTTCCTGATGGAATTTTTTAGAATCAGGTCAGGCCCTTTATACTGTATTTCAGGAGCATGTCCCGCGCCCCCTTGCACTGGTCTGATACAACATCCACGCTCTTGATATTGGCTGGTGCACCCACTACCGTGAATGTTTTTATATCCCCGGCAGTTATGTTAACATCCTTTGAATACTTGCTTGGCATGCTGTCATTGTCATAGGTGACAATTATATCAAAACCAGTTAAATCAACATCACCATTATTCCATACCATCAGGTTCAGTTCCGGTGGTGTAGAGCTGTTATCGTAAACACCGCTCTGGATGAAGATAAAGGCCTCTGAACAGAGCTGAATCTGCTGCCTCTGCGTCAATGCGAACTGGGAGGCCCAGGATGCCAGTATACCTGCCACCACCATGGTGAAGGCTATAAGCATTATAACTGCCACAAGAGGAGAAATCCCCTTCAGCCCGGAATCCTTTTTCATACCCATGGCCCCCTGTAGTATATTTTGTCCCCGCCCTTTATATATTTTCCATAAGGAATTCAGGTTATCTGGTCTATTGTTTCGGTTTCTTCAAACACCTCAGGGCATCCCGTATTCATCACCTTAAGCTCTGTCATAGTCAATCCGAGCGTCCTGTTATAATTCCCAATACTGGTATATGTTATGAATACTGACCTGCCCTTACCCAGCCTGCTTGAAGAGTTTGTTGCCGGGCTTTCTGTTATCCCTGTAATGGTTTGCATATCGGTTCCGTTCTCAATCTGAAGGGAAAACCCATATATGGATTCCTCTCCCTTATTGATTGCAACAACCCTTGTCTGGTTATTGGATGACTTGAATTTTGCACTGTCAATTATATACTGGGTATGGACAGAGCAATCCGGCGATGTCCCGGTCTGCTTTGAGATGTTCTCCATAACCCAGCTGGAAACGAATACGGTAAGCATAATTGCAACTGCAACCATGATAACAACAGCAACAACAGGCGATACCCCCTTCATAATATCTTCCTGTTTATATATTGGTTCCGCAGCTTATAAAATCTCAACAAAAATCCAGGGATGCCTAAGCCTGGGTTATGGTTTCTGTCTTTATCAGGACAGAAGGACAGCCCGTATTAGTGATACTTATCTTTGTTGCCTGACTGACCAGGGTTACATTAAAAGTACCTGCTGGCGTAGCGCTCAAATATATACTGTTCCCCTGAGTAAGCTTGCTTGTAGCGCTTGTGTTAAAACTCTCCGTGATTGTGCTGAACCTTACTATATCTGTCCCGTTATCCACTGTTATCTCAAACCCGTATACGCCCTCAGAGCCCTTGTTCGTTATCTTTATCCTGGTCTCATTGCTGGAGCTCGTGAAGGTGGCGCTGTCAATCACATAATGCGTATTCACTGCACAGGTGGGTGTGTTTGATGTCTGGGTTGATGTCCAGTTCGTCACCCAGGTGGAAACCATCACTCCCACAACCACTGCTACCGCTATCAGTATAACTGCTGCAACAACTGGTGATACCCCTCTCATAGCAACCCTTTCCACTCCTTAATGATATTATCTCCTTTTGCCAAAGGTTCGTGCCTCGTTCCCTCACGAAAGGGGCACGAGACATCTCGTCATCTCTCGCCTTGCTCGAGATGCAGACTGCACCCCAAAGATAGCAACCCGCTTACTTATTATATATTCACTCCATACTATATAAATTTTTCTATTCCTGTTTAATAAAGTCTGCTATGGCTGTTATGGCTCCGCATGCCCCATTCTTTACCTTTACCTGGGTAAGGGTTGTCCCCATGTTACGGCCGCCAGAGATGTTTATACTCATATAGACAGATTCTTCCCTTGCCAGTTTATTGGTTTCCGAGATATTTGCGCTAAAGGTTACATTTGGCGAGCTATGGGCAAAACTCTCTGTCATTGTATCATTGTAGAGGACAACATCAAAGCCGTAAATCCCCTCATCACCCTTGTTTGTTATCCTGAACCTCAGGACAGATTCCGACTGGATGTATTTTGTAGACTCCATGATATACCTGGTCCTGGCTGCGCAGCCGAATTCCTCGCTTTCCCTTTGGGTAGATATCCAGCTGGTTACCCATATGGATACAAGAACCCCTATTGTAACAGCAAGAGCCAGGAGTATAACAACCGCAACAATAGGAGATATCCCTTTCATAGCAACCACAACCCACAGCCGAAATTCACGTGCTGTATAATATTTGCCTGCCTCTCTTATATATTAGGGGCTGGTAGTTCAGATTTCCATCCCTGTCGGGAAGAAGGGCAGCGTTATCTGTCCGGCAAAGGAGAAGATAGTGTACCCTATAATAATGAGAACCACAGAGTGCTTTAATCCTGCCACTATTGACCCTTCAGCCATCTTCCCTGTGGCAAGGCCCGCGAAGAACCCCTGGATAATGATGAAATTCATAAAGCCCTGCGAATACACCTCTATGGGTATGCTCACCTCCATGGTTGTTCCAATCCCGGCAACCTCCCCCCCTGACAGGGCAGGAAGCAGGAAGGTCTGAAGCACCACCAGGATGAATATGAACACGAAGAAAATCAGGTAGGATGTAATAATCTGGGAATGGACAGAAACCGTTCTCTCCTCCTTAATCTTGCTTATCTCTATCAGTGTTCCTCCAACAGCCTTCAAGGTGTCTGTTATCTTCCCCCCGACCTCATAGGTCTCCAGTATGGTCCCTATTGCCCTCTTAATAGGGACTGATGTTATCTTTCTTGAGAAGATACTAAGGGCGTCCCTGAAGCTCACTCCCCAGTCCACCTGCGCCGAAATAGCCCTTATATAGGGTGTCAGCGCCCTGTAGTCCTTCCTGGCAGTGTGCTTCAGCGCCATGGGAAGAGTCATGCCGGAGTCTATTGCCTCTGTAAGGTCCATGAGGAAGACAATGAACTGCTGGTCTATCTCCTTTGCCGTCCTGAACCTGGAATAGAAGGTAAGGACAGGCGGGACCAGGGCGATAAGAGCCCCCACTATATTCAATACGGTCCCTATTATGGGATTTGCCTCGGCAATGTAAAGCAGATTTACAGCTACTATAAGAACCCCCATGGAGATGGAAATGCCCTCAATCAGATATTTCATGTCAACACCCAATCCTTTATCCTTGCAGGCTTATTTGCCGGCCTCCTTGAATTTCCCGTATCTGCTCAAAATGAACCATACCCATAGCACCCCTATGATAATTATTGGTATGGAAAAAAGATAAATATTAACGAATAGGGCCAGAATCCCCAGGAAAATGAATGAAAACCCGAAAAGGGTAAGTATAAATATGCCGGAGTAGGCAAGCTTCTTGCTGCCGGTCTTCTCATATATGAGGATAAGCATGCCCACTATGGCAATCCAGCCCACGGTCCTGAAAACATGAAACCATAAATTGGGATTGCCCTGGGCATTTGCCTCCAGTATTGCCAGGGCTGATATTATTATCAACACCAGCAGCGGCACCACAACTTTCATACACCAACACCTTGCAACTACACACCCGGATACGTTATATGAACGAACACCAGGAAACCTATGTTCATCAGGGGCAGGACAACCCATGTAATCAGGAATATCAGCTCTGGAATGCCCAGGCCCATTATGTCCCCTCCTATGATGCTCATTGTCGCCAGCAGGGCCAGGAACATAAGCGGGGCTGCCACCAGCAGAGCCGTATAGATATCTGCATAGGTGGACAGGGTCTTGAGATACCTTTCCCTCTTTATCCTGTAATCAAACAGGGCCTTCTCGGATATCTCACTCAGGTATCTAATCAGGTCACCACCGGTCTCAATGGTTGAGGTGATACCCATAAGCATCTCCTTAAAGGGTTTTGAGGGGGTCCTCTTGGCAGCATCCTTCAGCGCATTCACAGAGCTCATGCCGAAGGTCTTTATGTTCCTCACCACATTCCTTGATTCCTCTGCTATTTCCCCGTATTCCTTAAATCTGGTCAGCAGCTTGAACATGGACTCCGGGGGGATGCCAGCAGAGGCTATGGCAGCCATGTGGGTTATGGCAAATGGGAGGTTGTTGTTTATGCTGTTCATCCTTCTCTTCTCCTTCTCTATGGGGTACATATACATGATTATGAAGCTGAATGAGGCAATCATTATGGGGGCAAACACCAGGTATATCAGGAACATTTCCTCCAGAAATAAAACGGAACTTACCGCCAGCACTATCACAACAGTGAAGAGATAGGAAAGGAGGCTTGTCATAAAAAGCATGCAAATCCATGTCTTGAGGAGTATCCTTATATTTGCATTTCTGAGATGAGCCTGTATGGGTTTAAAGCCGGGCGCAAGCAGGTCTGCAACCTTTCCAAAAACAACTACCGATAACCTCCTGTATGCCTTCAGAAGCTGTTCCAACATTAATTAATTATTGTATATTAGTCCATAAATATTATCAAAAACACTACCTTCTCGTCTTTATGAAGGCCTCTTCCTCAGGGTATATGACAAAACCATTCTTTGTTATCTTATAGGGATGCAGCTTCTCTGAATGCGGAGAACCCCTCACCTTCCATACCTGAACCGCCCTGGTGAAGTTCCCGTTCATCCTCTCGTAATAGAGAACAACAACAGAATCAGCCACGAACTCCTCAACCCCGTACCTGGAGAGCCCGGGGGAGCCAGGGACAATCTCCGAAACCAGGATTGATGTGCAGTTCAGCTTTTTCAGGGTAAGGGAAAGATTGAATATCATCCTCCTGAGCTCTGCCTTGTCCCTTACATAGAGGCCCAGTGCGGATATGGAATCAACAACAACCCTCTCCGCCTTGTTGTCCCTTATGGCGGCTTCCAGTATATCAAACACATCCTCCACATGGTAGGGGTCATACTTTATGAAGCTGAACCTCTTTGCCTTCTCCAGGGGCCTGAAGTCCCATCCGAAAAGGAGGGCATTCCTACTTATGGATTCCGGAAGCTCCTCAAAGGAGAGATAGACCCCGTTCTGCTTGTGCCTGGTAACCCCCTCATAGATATACTGCAGGCAGAAATTGGTCTTTCCAGTCCCTGTTGTGCCTGTCAGGAGAAGCAAGTCCTTCCTGGGGATTCCCCCGCCCATTATCTTGTCAAGGCCCTTAATCCCTGACTTCAGCCTCCCTGCCCCTGCCCCTGGCAGCATCTTTTCATAATCCCCGGTCAGCCTGACCCTTTCCATATACTTTAATTTATTACAAGATAATAAATATAAACTTCACTTCTGGCTCATTCAATCCCCACAGCCTTCCCTTTCCCGGGGTCCCAGAATTTCTTATTGGGTTTTTCCTCTTTAGGTTTTATGGCTAAGAACCTCTCCCCCTTAAGGGGTATCAGGAAGTAATGCTCCTCCCCTCCAGGGGTCTTCAGTATTATGCTGAGCTTGCCCTTCTCCGCCCGCTTCCCTGTCCCCGGATATATGTAGTCATACTTGACAAAGACCCCCTTCTCAAGCAGTCTCCTGACCTCTGTCTCCCCCTTCTTATTCCTGGTCAGGACGGATTCCGGATAATCCATGTTAATTTTTTAAATCTCCTTCCTTAAATCTTATTGGGTGTTACTCTGAAAAAAGGCATTTCTCCCCTTATTGTAGGTATGGACCCCGGGACAACAGTGGGCCTTGCCTTCCTTGACCTTGAGGGAGGGCTTGTCCTGCTGAAGAGCGGGAAGAACATGGGATTTTCCGAGATAAACAGGGCAATATCCAGGACAGGAAGCCCTCTTATAATCTCCACGGATGTGAGCCCCCCGCCCAGGATAATAGAGAGGGTTTCTTCTGCCTTCTCAGCCCGCCTTATTTACCCCAGGAGGAGCCTGGGCAGGAGGGACAAGAACCTTCTGGTAAAGGGCTACTGTAAGAGAATCCTGGAGGCCCGGGAGCCTCCCTGGAAGAACCGGCATGAAAAGGACGCTTTAGCAGCCTCGGTATCCGCCTGGAAGAAAATCAGGCCCACCATAAAGAAGATAAGGGACAAGCTCAATAAGCAGGGGATTCCCCCGGGGAAAATGGAGGGGTTCATCAGGCTGAACGTCCTGGCAAACGGCAGGAGCATAAACAGGAGCATCAGGGAGTTCCTGAAAACCCAACAAACAAGGGAGGCCAGCCC
>JAUXAV010000273.1 GCA_030619735.1 Candidatus Aenigmatarchaeota archaeon
AGAAAGGAGGGAACATGGCAAATATCGAGTTTAGAGTCAAGCCTCATGGAATATTGCCAGGCAACCAGATGGTAGAGTTCTGGCGAGACGGAGTCTTTGTGGCTGGGATACACCCACACGAAGACGGCATCCGGATAGTTAGCAAGTATATCGATGGCGTGGAGCATGAGCCAGAATATCCACCAGCCGTAGTTGTGCAGTTAAGCAAGGTGAAGGAGAGTAAGTCAACAACGTTGAGGCAATTGGGTTATTGAATAGGGAGAGAACCCATGACGAACATCTACCGACAAGCGAAGAATCTCCTGGATAAAAGGGAGGCCGGCGGCGAGCTTAGCTGGGAGGAATTTCAGCTGATAAAAACAGCTGAGCTCGCACTCATTTTGCGTGGCTGCCCCTTACCTGAGGACATGCCCGTAGCAGAGTGCTTAGAGGAGCTGGCAAAAAGCGTAGAGGGAGAGAATAATATGGAAGTTTTGGTTGGAAAAGATGAGGGCCGCTGGCCTAAAGGAACCAGAATCAGGAAGGTCAACACTAAAGCTGGGGACGCCCATCAAGATGGTGCTTTGGGTACCATAGTCGGCGCCTTAGGTCCAGCCAGCCCCAGCCAGCGGGCGGAGCTCATCATTGAGTTAGCCAAAAAAGGCGTGAACGGGGACATAGAGTATCTCTACTGGGTTGAATGGGATGATATGCCGGGCATCCCGGTAGGCATTGCCGATTGTCGGATTGAACCTATAGAAGAGGAGAAAGATGTGCCCGATAGAAAAAGTTAGCGATGTTAGACGGATGCCCAGGTTAGGCAAGATACGGCTGGGAATCAAAGTTGAGCCAGAGGGAAAGAACCCCTATCCCCGGGCCACGGACTACTTTGTGGTACCCGAGGAGATAAAGGAAATCGTGGGCGATACGCCCAAGAAGCTGAATATCATGTTCCCGACCGAGAGGGCAGAAGAGTTTGCCCAGCAGTGGTTAAGGTGCTACTCCTTCACCCAGGGCTTGGTCTGTAAGGGAGACGGAGTCAAAGCCACCAGGAAGCTCGACGTAGAGACAGGGGACATCGCCCGCCACACCACCCAGGAATGGGTTTTCAAGGACTGGGGTTGCGACCCGGATCACTGCGAGCAGTACCTGGAGAAGCAGTGCCGCCGGGTGATGAATCTTCTCTTTCTTATACCCGACGTGCCCGGGCTTGGCGTCTGGCAGCTCGACACCACTTCCTTCTACTCCATCGTTAACATTAACTCCTGTGTCGACCTTATCAAGCGGCTTTGCGGACGAATACGCTTCATTCCCCTGACCCTATCACTAGAGCCACAGATAGTTGAGCCGCCAGGTATTAAGAAGAAGACGGTCCACATTCTCCAGATTCGCAGTGATGTTAAGCTAGCCGAGATCCAAAAGC
>JAUXAV010000106.1 GCA_030619735.1 Candidatus Aenigmatarchaeota archaeon
CAGGCTTGCAGTATCGCAACTCCCAACCCCGAAATGTCTGACGAAGAAATCCGCACGGTCTGCAAATGGCTCGCCGAAAGGGCACCAGACACGGAGTGGGTTAATGGCAAACCTAAGTTTGGCAGGGTTGGAACTGGCGTATTGCTTTCTATCGCGTTATATGAGTTCCCAGATTTTTATGACAGGTATGGTCTTAGTCAGTTCAACTAGGGGGTAAGATGATAACAGGCGAAAAGGTGAACTTATGCTCAAGAAACCAGGCTGACCTGATACGTGAAGCTATCTGGGGTTCCGACGAGGAGACGAATGCTCTCGACCCTATGGCTGGCAAGATAGTGAACTGCTTAACGTTTGCTATCAAGACACTGGATGGTAAGCATATTGGCACGTGTGGTGTCTACAACTTTGATGCTCGTGATGGCCAAATTGGTATCAGAATTGGCGATAAGGAATACTGGGGCAAGGGTTACGGCACAGATGCAGTATCTGTTCTCGTTAACTGCTGTCTTACCACACTTGGTATAAAACGCATCTGGTTGAAGGTTCTCCCTACAAATGCTAGGGCGATTAGATGCTACGAGAAGTGTGGGTTTACCAGGTGTGGTAAGATGATATATGACGGGATTGAGTTTGTTGTGATGGATAGGAGGTGAAGGATGGGGTTCTGGCCAAAGCTATGCTGTGCAGTAGTGTGTTGGTTCGCGTCTACGCTTACCTTGATAATCACGGCTGCCCATTACACAGCATTCATACCGTCGCCGGCGGAACTATGGGTAAAGATACTGCTAGCCCTGGCAATCGGTGTGGGTGCTATTGTGGTATTAGTTGTAGTCCTTGCTTTCTGGCTTTGGGTATGGACAAGGAGGTATTGGAGCTGAAGAAATGTTGAAAGGTGGTAACTGATGAAAACTATCGTCTGTGTTGTAATGGGCGGAGTTATAGCAATCGCAAGTAGGCTGTTCTGGGATTGGTACTATGCAAGGAGGAGGCGAAAAAATGACAGGGTACAAAGGAATTCTGTTCGCTCCCGATGGTGATTGGGTCACCGACCTCAGTGCTGACACTAAGGAGGAAGTTATCGACAAGTTGGCCAACAGAGGTTCAAGATGGTATTTCTACCCCTTTGAGGGCATCATTACCGATAGAGGCAAGCCGACGACTAGCAGGCAGAGGTTAGTTGACGTGGCGCCCAACCTACCGAGAGAACTAGTGGGTAGGTGCATCGGCACCGTATCTAATTACTTGAAAGGTTTGCCAGAAGAAGAGTTGTATGCCATGGCAACTGGAGGGTAAGCGAGAGTAGGAGTCTGAATAGCAGTGATAATAGCTGAAGAACTTATAGAGGAATATATGGAGCACTATGAGGTTGGTAGACTTGACGCCATCAAGATGGCTCTTGAGGACCTAAGGCTGGCCGAAAAGGAGCTCCAAAGGCTTGGTGCTGAAGAAATGCTGAAAGGAGCCGGTCCGTCATGACATATAAACCAGAGGGGTACTACGTCATCAAGGGCAAGTTCACCTGGGCTCAACTACAACCCATCTTGGGTAAAAGTGAGCACGGCCTCCAGAAGGACACCAAAAACCTGACACCCGAAGAAGGAGAACCTTGTGGTCTATCTTCATCCCCTGGAGGTCTTTCTTACAAAATATACACCAGCTGGAGAGAACCCATAGGCTCTAAGGTGGCTCACGTGGTACTCCATCCAGACGGAATATGTTTCTCTGGAGCCCTTTGTGTAGCACAGGATTGGGAGTTTGCCAAAGAGCTGTTTTTGAAGGTTATAAGCGTGCTTGAGAGGTATCAAGTGGTGAATAGCAAAATACATAAGGCGGTGTTCTGATGGAAGTCACATACATCCAGACCGAAGACGGCAGAACTAAGATTGAGTGGTGGCCAAAGGAGAAATTCAGGAATAGGGTTACGGAGGTAATCTCGTCAACCCATTATGACCGAATTCCTATACCGGACGACGTTATTCTCTGTGATTTCTGCAATGAACGGATTGAAGAGTTCCCTGTGCCTGTTATGGGGAGTTACGCACTTTGTAAGGTGTGCCTTAAAAGCATAGATAAGGGGGGTGGGACAAATGGTAGTTGAAACCAGAGTAGTGAACTATGTTGCTGACGGTGAACTGTACTACTTCAATCAACACGAGGTGTGTAAGTGCTTAGAGCTCACCCCGAATGGTTGTCTCCAGCCTATATTCCCCAGAAGGCGAAAGCTGGAATTCCAGATTGGCAAGACTACGAAAGAAATAGCAGGAGGGAGAGGTATAACCTGCTTTGAATCTGAGGCTACAGCAAGACACTTCATGATGAGAATGAGGAACAATACAGGCAACTTAGTCGTAGTGTGTGGTATTGGTTACTGCTTTGGTGACCCGCCTCGTGAACACCCCGATATTAAGAGTCGTCACAGCGTTCTGGTTCGAGCGCTGAAGGTAGAAAAGATACTGTACTCATACGATGAGATAAAGAAGAAAGGAGGTGAAACCAAATGACAACTGCTAACCTAGCGTCCGTGAGGCTTGAAGGTACAGAACCACGCATCCGTAAAATCCTCAAGGACCTGAATGGTCGTGCTACTATAATCATCCGTGGAAGTGGCAAAGCCCTCTATGTAGGCGTACCCAGCAACGAGCTTGGCTGGCTCGACAAGGCAGCCAGAGACATAGGGTGCACAAAGCACGAGCTACCATCTTTGCCAGAACACGAGAAGGCTCTCTGTGGTATCTTGACTGTTAGTAAGAGGTACCACGAAGGTAGATGCAAAGCCTGTGCTAGGGTGAGGTCAGAAATGCCTCCAGTGCGAAAAGAGCCGCCTGGGCAGCGACCGTCAAAAGCAAAAACAGTCGGGAAGATTGAACCTGGTCAGAACTTTGACCTCAATGGGGTGATAGCCTCTATTGAGATTACTCATGACAGGCTGTTTGGGGAGCTCGAGACCCTTGAGAACCTGCTGACTAACCTGAAGGGTTATAGAGAGGCCGAGGGTAAACTTGGTGAACTTGAGCAGGAAGCGAAAGACAGAATGAGTGCTGCCCGTAACCTGCTCAATGACAGTAAGTTCTGAAGTGAGGAGGTAAACAAGATGGCTAGTTATACAACGAGGATATTTTGCCCAAAATGTGACTCTGAGGACTGTAACCTTACCACCGAGGAACTCGGTAAGGCTATTGTTGCCGATGTTCGCAAGCGCACGACATTCTGTAACACGTGCACCTACACCAAGGTCTCAATATCTATTGCCGGTAGTGAAATCTTTACTGAAGAAAGGCTCCCAGGTAGTGACGAGACCGAACTCACGTACATATACCTAGGACGGGAAAAGTTCTAGGAGGAGGTGAACCAAATGGCAGAAGGCAAAGCTCTAGCTGTCCTCAAGGAGCTAGGCATGACTGATGAGGAAGCAGCTGAGTTTATTGAGGGAGTCAAGCGAGGCCTGAAAGCTCGGAGAGAGGGCAAGGTAGTGTCCTGGAGCGAGCTCGTGAAGGAGCTTAACCTCCATGGAGACTTTGGCAGGTTCCTGCTTCGTGGGTTTCCCCATATTGGCCCATCTCTGGCCAACTCAATCGTTGAAAGATTCGGGAAAGTGCCCTTATCCTGGAACTGTACTCTAGACGAGCTAAAGTCTGTTCCAGGTATGGGTGAGCGTAGAGCAGAGGCATTATGGAAGCTGTTGAAATGATTGACGAGATGTTATTCAAGTAAGAAAGGAGGTGAACCAAATGTCAGTTGAAGCAGTAAGAGGTTGTGGATACCGCAAGGTCGGTGGTCTGTATTTGTGCGGTGAAGGCCACGGGATGGAGTGTGATAGACTACCGTATGAGTTGGCTATTTGTCCGGTGTGTGGTAGTGGAGTGAAGTTCAGCAGGGGGTGTACGTGGCTGAACTGGAAGAGGTATGCTGGTGGTCATCAGGGCGAAGAGACAGAGCACTTAATCTCAGCCCAAGTACAGTGTCGATGCCCTAATGCGTGCC
>JAUXAV010000079.1 GCA_030619735.1 Candidatus Aenigmatarchaeota archaeon
CCAACTGCAAAGCCATAAAATCAGGGAGAGATATCCCGGCAGATTTTTTTGCTCTTTCCCCTGTTATCTTACATACTATTTATATAGTTAACCCATACAATAATTAATTAAGGGTTTGCCAGGGGTTTTAGAGCAAAACTATGCTGTAAAGTGTAGGTTAATCTTATGTCTGCTGGGGTTTAAATGCATAAGAAGACCATCAGGAAAGGGGGAAGGGAGTTCGGGCCTTATTTCTACACTACTGTCAGGACCAAGGGAAAGATAAAGACCCATTACCTTGGTTCAGATGAAAAAACCGCAAGAAAAAGGGAAAAGGAAATCCTGTTATCTTACAAGAAGAAAAAGCCCATAATCGGAATACCCAGGGTGAAGATGCCCTCCAAGAAAATCCTTGCCCCTCTCATTATCATCCTGATAGCCATTGCAACAGGCTCCTACATCCTAACCCTCCCCCAGGAAATCCCTGTTGTGGAAATAAAGACCCATTCAGGTATACCCGGTGAATCGGAAATCACCCAAACCCCCTCAGGCAACTTCAACCTTATCCTCTCCTCAAAATCACTGGAACCCTCAAAACCAGAAACAAAACCCCGGGTTGAAATTAGGGAAATCCAGAACCCCCCCGAAAAGATAGAAACCAAGATTGACACCTATACAGGCCCCCAGCCCCAAGCAGGCAGGATAAACACCATGATTCTGGCAGTAAAGCAGGAGCTGGAATTTGATGACGCCCTGATAACCCTGCCCAAAACAGGCCCTGTCAACACAATAGTCTACTGCCCTGACTTTGACTTTGAGGGCTTTTCCTGCCCTGCCTGGGAAAGAACCGATATCCCGTTCCAGGAAACCCCTGACACAATCAGCTTCAAAGTAACAAAATTCTCGGCATACGGAGGGGCCATAATAAGTATAACAAAGGCGGACCATCTGAATGAAAGCAGGACCTTCATTTCCAGTATTTTCCGGGAAGTAAGATACAAGGATAATGTCTGGAGCGAGCCCATTCCCCCGGAACATTATGTAAGGGTTACCTTTGAAATCCCCCTGGACAATACAAGGGACATAACAATCTATGCAAGAAGCAATGATTCAGCTGAAATAGAAGTATATAGGGAGAATGACAATCAATTAATAACCACTTTCACAGATATCTCTGAAGAAAACTGGCACAGGGTTTATTTGACCAATTTATCAGAGGGCGAGAGCCATGAAACATTTGACCTCAAAATCCTGAATTCTGCTGTAGAGTTTGATTATATTGTTGACCCTACTCCAGCAATAACAATAACCTCACCAACCAATACAACTTATACAACAACGAGTATAGACCTGAACTGGTCCTCCAACGAGTCTCTAACCTCGGCTAAATATGAACTCAATGCAGTCAATTCCAGCTTCCCTATTACACTGCTCCAAAACCTGACATCAGCGGGAGATGATGTATGGTCAGTTTACGCAGACTCCGACTATATATATGGAGGAGGGGCTGACACCAACATCCAGGTATACAACAGGACAAACATGAGCCTGCATACAAACCTGACATCAGCGACAGACTGGGTATGGTCAGTTTACGCAGACTCTGACTACATCTATGGGGGAGGGGATGACAGCAAAATCCAGGTGTACAACAGGACCAATATGAGCCTGCACACAGAACTGACATCAGCGGGAAGCCCTGTAATAGCAGTCTTCGCAGACTCTGACTACATCTATGGGGGAGGGAATGACAACAAAATCCAGGTATACAACAGGACAAACATGAGTTTACATACAAACCTGGCATCAGCAGGAGGCGGTGTGGAGGCAGTCTACGCAGACTCTGACTACATATATGGAGGAGGCTATGACTACAAAATCCAGGTATACAACAGGACAAATATGAGCCTGCATACAAACCTGACATCAGCGGGAGGCGTGTTACTATCTGTCTTCGCAGACGCCGACTATATATATGGAGGAGGGTTTGACTACAAAATCCAGGTGTACAACAGGACAAACATGAGCCTGCATACAAACCTGACATCAGCGACAGGCTGGGTATACTCAGTTTACGCAGACTCTGACTACATATATGGAGGAGGAAGCGACTACAAAATCCAAGTATATAATAGAACCAATATGAGCCTGCATACAGAACTGACATCAGCAGGAGACGGTGTGATTTCAATCTTCGCAGACTCTGACTACATCTACGGGGGAGGAGTTGACGACAAAATCCAGGTCTACAACAAGTTTGGCAACGCAACAATAACAGCCCAAGAAGGCTCCAACACCCTTTATGTCTGGGCTAATGATACAGCAGGAAATATGAATTATACTAAGGTTGTGTTCTTTGTTGATATTACCCCCCCAAGCGTAACGGGTCTAGCTGCAACCCCCCAGAAGCCATTAAATGATACAACACTGGAGATTAACGCAACCATAACGGATACCGAGAGCGTAGTGGACACAGCAATAGCCCGGTTCTTCTTCCCCAACGGAACATCCTGGCAAAACATTACAATGGCCAATACCACCACCTCCTATGGCGCAACCACAACAGCCAATTTCACGCCAGCAGGAACCTATAATGTCACAATCTGGGTGAATGACACCGATGGGGGCGTCAATGGCACAGAAACAACCTGGTTCGCCCCCTACCTGCTAATGGCCAACTTCTCGGAGATAGCAACTGACGGCAGCTTCAGTGACTGGAATAAAATCCAGAATGTCACGGATATCCTGGATGACGCTAGAGCAAGCCTGGCCCAAGACACGAATTTATCCGGCTCCAGTGCCAGCTTCTTCGGCGAAGCGAGTGGTGATAATTCTGGTCGCAGCGTCTCATCAGCAGGCGATGTCAACAACGACGGCTACGATGACATACTAATCGGCGTTTATCAGAATGGCGAAGTAGGAGGCACTGCAGGCCAGACCTACCTGTTCTACGGCTGCGACACAACAGCAGACCCCAACTGCCTGGCAATGGACACGAACCTGAGCAATGCAAACGCCAGCTTCTTCGGCGAAGCGGATAGTGATTATTCTGGCTATAGCGTCTCATCAGCAGGCGATGTCAACAACGACGGCTATGACGACATACTAATCGGCGCTCATAAGAATGGCGAAGGAGGAAAAAGCAATGGCCAGACCTACCTTATATACGGCTGCGACACAACAGCAGACCCCAACTGCCTGGCAATGGACACGAACCTGAGCAACGCGAACGCCAGCTTCATCGGCGAAGCGAGTTATGATAATTCTGGCTACAGCGTCTCATCAGCAGGCGATGTCAACAACGACAGCTATGACGACATACTGATCGGCGCCTATGGAAATGACGAAGGACCAGGCAGCACTGGAGGCCAGACCTACCTGTTCTACGGCTGCGACACAGCAGCAGACCCCAACTGCCTGGCAATGGACACGGACCTGGGCGACGCGAACGCCAGCTTCATCGGCGAAGTGGCTAGTGATTATTCTGGCTACAGCGTCTCATCAGCAGGCGATGTCAACAACGACGGCTACGGCGACATACTAATCGGCGCTTATAAGAATGACGAAGGAGGAGGCACTGCAGGCCAGACCTACCTTATCTACGGCTGCGACACAACAGCAGACACCGACTGCCTGGCAATGGACACGGACCTGGGCGACGCGAACGCCAGCTTCTTCGGCGAAGCGGGTGGTAGTAAAGGTGGTGATAATTCTGGCTACAGCGTCTCATCAGCAGGCGATGTCAACAATGACGGCTATGACGACATACTAATCGGCGCCAATGAAAATGACGAAGGAGGAAATCTGGCAGGCCAGACCTACCTGATATACGGCTGCGACACAGCAGCAGACCCCGACTGCCTGGCAATGGACACGAACCTGAGCAATGCGAACGCCAGCTTCTTCGGCGAAAAAGCTGGTGATAAGTCTGGCTATAGCGTCTCATCAGCAGGCGATGTCAACAACGACGGCTATGACGACATACTAATCGGCGCCTATGGAAATGACGAAGGAGGAAGCGATGCAGGCCAGACCTACCTGATATTATTCCCTTTCTTTAAGGTAAATTTTGATATATCAACAGTCAGTCTGGCCAATAACTGGACTGATTTGTTTGCCCTGATTAATATGAACGGAAGCATTAATTATTCTTCAACAAAATACTACAGGCTCTATATCTCAAAGGATGACTCCACCGGGAACGCAACCTCCCCTGAGGATACCAACCTCGCCTTCCCCTATGACTACAGGATTGAGAGCTTTAGCGAGACAATATGGAAGATTTACAATTCAAGCAATATCAATACCCAGAACATCACTTCGGTTGCCAATAATTCGGACACGATTGAGGTTGCCCTTAATTTGACTTATATGGGCCTTTCAGCCGATGATAATATAAATATAACCTTTGAAACCGCCTCCTCATCTGAAAGCTATGACTTTGCCCCGGACAATGCGAGCTTCCTGAGCTTTAACATAACCAACACAACCCCCTCCACCTCCTTCATTGCCCTGAACACTACCTCTGATACAAATTATACAAACCAGAACCTGGAGTGCTGGGGCAAGGCCTCGGATGATGACCTCTACTTAACAGCCTATATCAAATGGTGGAACGGCTCAGAATACCAGACCAGCTTAATGAGTCAGCTAGACGGAATATCAAATGGGATAACAACCCTGCTCGCAACCCTGGGCTCAGGCAACACAACAAAAGACCAGGCCTGGAACTGCTCCGTGATATTCTCTGACGGAAGCAATAATGAAACCAGCTGGACAAATGCAACCCTCACAATCCAGAACACGCCCCCAAGCCATTCCAGCCCAACCCTGAACGCTACAGACAATCCCTCCAACTACACTACAGCGAACCTCACCTGCTGGAACATTTCTACGGCGGACAATGACACTGACACGGTCCTGAACATAATAAGATGGTACAATAACTCAGAAAGGCAGGACTTCCTGGAGAATCAATCAGTAATAGGTTCAGGGAATACCACAAAAACAGAGAGCTGGATATGCGAGGTCATACCCTTTGACGGAACTGCCAATGGGACAGCCAAGAACTCCACTGCCCTGACAATCCAGAACACGCCCCCAAGCCATTCCAGCCCAATCCTGAACGCCACCTCTGCCAATAACTACACCACAGCAAACCTCACCTGCTGGAACATCTCCACTGCAGACGCTGACAGCGACAATGTAAAGAACATCTACAACTGGTATGTAAACAACACCCCCATTGCGGTCCTGAACATGCCCTTTGAGGCAGGAGGAAACGGCACCCTGAACGAGAGCAACTTCACAAAGGACTATTCAGGATTAGGCAACAACGGCA
>JAUXAV010000321.1 GCA_030619735.1 Candidatus Aenigmatarchaeota archaeon
ACCAGATTCCTCTTCAGCGACGAGCCATCACCAATGTAGAGGTCAACGCCCTGTAAAACCTTCTCACGGTCTGGAATTGAGAGAACATCCGGAGCAAAGATAAAAGTAAAATCACCCTCGGAGACCTTGAGCAGCACCGCCGGGGCTTTCAGCGAATGGTACACTCGATAAGGGATTATCGTAACCTCCTTCAAGGAAGTTTGCTTCCCGGGCTCAAGTCTGGTGCGGTTCTCCAGACCAAACTTCCTTACGCCCTCCTCAGTCTCTCGAGTAAGATATACCGGCAGGTCAGTACCTTTCTTCAAACCCTTAACATGGTCGGGGTGTGCATGAGTCAAAAATATAGCATCAGGCTTTTCTTTCAGAAACTTTTCCTCTCCACAGTCCAGCAAAATCTTCGCGCCCTTGCCCTCAATCAAGAGTCCCGTCTGATACCGATGAGTCCTCTCCTTCTCCTCAACCTCACCCCTGGTTCCCAAAAAGGTTATCTTCACCTTCCATCCTCCCGGGCCTCAATTTCGAGCCCCAGTTGGCTCATCATGTAGGCATAAATCCTCTTGGCATCTTTCTCCGTAATCCATTCTTTCTCCATTCCTTTCGCCAAAGCCTCCATGATAAACTTCAGCCCCAATGACAGGGTATAGATATCCTTCTCCAGCAGCTTCGGCAGCGCTACGCTAAAACTCCTGTTCACACCCTCCTTCAATTTCTTGTGAATGATCGCCTGGTGTATTACAAATAAAAAGATAAGTTCAATCATATACCTAAAATACCTCTGTCTGGTCTTTAGCCGTTTCATCACCGGAACTGACATCTCCAGGGCGGTTGCTCTTGTAATTCCTTCTCCCCCGGCATACCAGTGAGGCGGTGTACCGGCTCCGCCTAAAATTTGATTCCGGAAGAGTTTGGCCTCCTCAGAGGCGTCATGGGCCCCGAGTTCGGGCACAATCGCCTGCCATTTCACCTTTTCATTATGCGCTCGCATCGAAGCTGGTCTCGGTAGGCCCTGCTCCTTCAACCAATCATCTATCTGTTTCTGGTTATAACCTTCCAGAGTCACATCCCACAAGAAGACATTCATTAAGTGAGATCTCTCGAGGCGATTAAAGAGAAATTGGTCATAGCCATCTATCCAGTC
>JAUXAV010000268.1 GCA_030619735.1 Candidatus Aenigmatarchaeota archaeon
AACACGAGTGGCACCCTCTGCATAAGCACCAGGTCGGTCTATAGGGTCTGCACCAATATCAATATCTGATACGGGAGGTTCCCAAGCAGTATCAAACTCTACTTGACTGCCATAGCCATAACCCTCTGAGTTGTAGGCATAAGCCCTCACGTAGTAATGAGTGCTTGCTATTAAACCTGTCATTGGGCGAGAAAAAACACCTGTGCCGAATGAGTCAGTTTCTTCTGATTTATCATCCGCTACAGTAGGATTTCCTGTTGTGTTCCAGCAGACTCCTCTCTTGCTACAGTTCTCACTGCCTGTGGCAGTTATAGTGCCGTGACCTGTGGCTGTAGTTGCTAGAATATCAGAGACGGGTTGGGTAGTAACCGTAGGGGGAACAACACCTATATCCCCATAGCCATAAAGACTCATCGCATAACCAGCAAAGAAACTATAATCGGTCTCATCACCAGGGTCTATATACTCGCCAGCAACCCTCCATCTACCAGCAAACCCAGTAGTATCAGAATCTATTGAGCCACTAGACATATAGAACCCAATATAATCGCCTGCTTCTACTGCAATAGAAAGCTCGGTGAGAGTTTGTAAGCCAGCAGATACATCACCTATTAAAACACTGTCCCTGCATTTGAGCCTGTTGCCATCTGTGGTATAGAAGGTTCCAACTCTTAGACCAGTTATATCCTCGTATGCATAGACTTGCACAGTATGAAGCGTGCCACTGGCATTAGCAGGGTTGTTCTTATCAATCTGAGTGGAGCCAGAAATCTCCCTAGCAGTTCGGTCTATAGGGATTGCTCCGACATCAATTTCCGCTACAGGAGGAATCCAATAAGTAACCCTAATCTCTACTTTGGCACAATATATGGTGTTGCCCTTGGCGACTGCGACAGAATCTATTATGCAGTCAAGGTCTTGAATATGTGACCACAATGACCAATCTGGGTGGTTAGGGTCATTGGTTACATTTACATAAGGAGTCCAATCTCCTGGGGATACCACTGGAGTCGTCTGATGCGCATTCCCATTCCCACCAGTAAAAACGGGAGTTATGTCTATTCGGTCGTCTCCATCGCCATAAGCATAGAGACGAATCTCAACCTTAGTGATTACGCCCAAATCAGTGCCTGGGCAAGTATTACCAGTTAGTGTTTGTGCAGTTTTCTTGGCACCTGTAGAGGCAAAAGTTCCAGTATCCCCATCAACTAAGTTGTCAGGGTTAGACCAGACAGGCGTAACATAGGCATTAAAGTAATAAGTAGTCTCAGCCATTACTTACTCCGCTTCATATCTCCTACCATCTTCTTGACGCATTAGAAACTCAGGTAGTAATTCGTCTTTTACAAATAAATCACAACCCATAGAATCAATCACCCAAGTAGCTCCAGTGTTTTCTATAATCAGGCGTCGCTCCTGCTGCCATCTGG
>JAUXAV010000252.1 GCA_030619735.1 Candidatus Aenigmatarchaeota archaeon
AACCAGAAGGTTCCAGAGGAGGCCCAAGACCGTAACATCTAAGATGAGGGATTATGCAAGGGGTTATGAGAGGCAGAGGGCCTTCGGGTATGAGCACAGGGAAGGGGCTGGCAAGAAATTAAAGAAACTGTTTAAGAAGAAGTAGTCAGAAAAGGAAAGGTTTAGTCTATTTAACCACATCCGCCTGAAGAAGTTCCGCCTGTTGCGCTAAGGGTTTCGGAGCATTCGCTTGGCGGGGTATTGAATGCTGAACAAAGCGCATTTTTAATACCCTCTGGGCTTCTGTCAAGGTTCGGAAGATATACACCGTTTATCACAAAGGAGGGGGAGTATCTCAAACCCAAGGCCCCTGCCTCCTGTTGCTCTGCAGCATAGATGGATTCTCCGTCTATTTCGATACAGGTGTTGATCTTTGTAACATCAATGCCTACGGTTTCCATTATTTCCTCTGTCATGCCAGCAAGGCATTCTGCATTTCTACTACAAGCTCCTACCTCGCTGCTGTACAGCAATTCCTTGGCATATTCCCAGAATTTATCCGGCTCTTCTTTCTGTATGCATTCCTGCCTTATGTTTTCTTCTTTTTCATACTGACCATGCATGTGACTGAAGAATTTTACAGTTATGTCGGCCTTGTCCCCAAGGAGCTCTCCCATTGGAACAATGGACCTCTCAGCGGCAGTGCCTGCAGGGCAATAAGAAAATATAAAGAGGTCTAGTGTTGGTTTGTCTGATTTTGGGATTTCTGTTTCGGATGGCTGCAGCTCTGGTTCCTCAGGCTCTTGGGTCTCTGGCTTGACAAAATTATCCATATCTATCACGTCCATGCCAGGGACGCCAAGGACTATAAGGTATCTGCCGTCCTTTGTCATATAAACGGGTATTTCATTTTCCATATAGAATGTAATCACATTGTATATCCCGCTCATCTCTGTAACAGAATCCAGGGCCACTATGGTGCCGGGCTGAACCAGGTTGTTGTTTATGAAATCCACTGCCTTTTGGCCTGCATCCTGCGGGCTTATCTGGGCTTCGGGTGTTGCCCCGTCAGGGGCAGTGAACATGCCTGTCATCTGGATTCCTGACATTGCGATGACTATCACGATAAGAAGTGCTGTGGAATATATCCAGGGGTTCCTGGATTTCGTTTCCTTTTCGGATTCTTCTGTTTTTACTTCCACCTTTATCTTTTCCCTGTTTTCCTCAGCCATTAGACTTCCCCTTCAGCACATATATTGCATGACTCAAGGCTTGGGTATAAATCCCGGTGCAATTTACATATAATGCCTTCTAGTCTTAAATACTTGCATATCCTGCAGAACTCAAGGGTTGTCTGCTCGGGATTCAGGCTTCCCTCGGAAACGCCCTTTGCAATGGAATTGACCATGTCCAGGAGCTTTGGATATCCCTTAAGGCCTGCCCTGGAGCCCCGCAATTCCCTCTTGTACTGGGATATGGCAGGCTGGCTCATTCCGAGTTTTTTGGCTGCCAGGGACTGGGAGAGCCCGTAGCCTTCCACTAATCTTTTTGCCACCAGGGCCCTT
>JAUXAV010000271.1 GCA_030619735.1 Candidatus Aenigmatarchaeota archaeon
ATCCCTATCTGGGCCTTGTCCTGCATAATCCCTATTTTCAACCCCAGACTTTTAAATGTTTGTCATACAAGAATCTATCATGCCCAGGATGGTTACGTTTGGTGTTGTTGCGCTGGACAATGTCAAAACACCCCACGGAGAAGTAAGGGATGCCCTGGGAGGAGCTGCAACATTTGCCAGCTTTGCAGCCTCATTCTTCACAGATGTTGGACTGGTCACTGTAGTGGGTGATGACTTCCCTGAGGAGCACCTGGAGCTCCTGAGAAGCAGGAACATATGCCTTAAGGGCCTTGAGAGGAGGGGGAAGACCTTCAGATGGCATGGCTATTATGAGGGGGACATGAATTCAGCTGTCACGGTCAATACAGAGCTCAACTCCTTCCGGGACTTTAACCCTGTCCTGCCGGAGGAATACAGGGAGGCTGAATACGTTTTCCTGGCCAATATGCACCCCGGTTTGCAGCTGAAGGTGACTGAACAAATGAGGAGCCCGAAACTCATAGCCCTGGACACCATGAACTACTGGATTAAAAACAATCTCCAGGAGCTCCTGGAGGCCATAAGGAGGGTTGATGTCCTGTTGGTTAATGAGGAGGAGACCAGGATGCTCTTCAGGACCCGGGATTTTGACAGGGCTGCAAAACTTGCCCTGGACCTGGGGCTGAAGGCAGTGGTAATCAAGAGGGGCTCCGAAGGAGCAAGCTTGTTCACGGAAAGGGGCAGAATGGATATTCCTGCTGTAAGGCTGGATAATGTAGTGGACCCCACTGGTGCAGGGGACAGCTTTGCAGGCGGCTTCATGGGCTACCTGGCAAAGGCAGGGGACTTATCAGAAAGCAACCTTAGAAAGGCCATGGAATATGCAACAGTCCTGGCGAGCTTCACTGTGGAGGATTTTTCCTTGGAAAACCTGAAAGGCCTTAACCTGGAAGGGATTGAGAAAAGGCTGGGGGATTTGAAATGACAGGGGACGCGCTTTACCTGAAGGATTGCTATCTGAAGGAATGGGAGGCGGAGGTCGTTTCTGTAAGCGAGGGCAAATTTATTGTCCTGGACAAGAGCTCTTTCTATCCCAACTCAGGTGGCCAGCCCCATGACACCGGGGTTATGACCAGGATTTCTGATGGCAAAACATTCAGGGTGGTCTTTGTGGGCAAGTTCTCAGGCAATATATCCCATGAAGTGGAAAATCCTGAAGGGGGAGAACTGAAGCCAGGTGATAAAGTGAAATGCACCCTGGACTGGGAGAGAAGGCATACACTGATGCGCTACCATACGGCAGACCATATCCTTACCAGGGTGATAATAAACCATACAGGGGCGAAGATTACAGGCAACCAGATATCCCCGGAAAAGAGCAGGATTGACTTTGACCTGGAAACCTTTGACAGGGAAGCCTTTGAGCAGTA
>JAUXAV010000196.1 GCA_030619735.1 Candidatus Aenigmatarchaeota archaeon
TCCTTATATGGGTTATTCTGTGGGGCCACGCCACTTTCCATGGCTCGATTGTCGTCTATCTTGGTCATCTGCACTTGGTCAATGGTGATAGCCCAACCTGCTGCGGCACCTATCGCCTTAAAGAACCTGTTGCCTATCAGCCATCCACCCCGAGCAGCAGGATTATTCGAATAGAGGTTTATGCCTATTCCGCCGTACTCGGTGAACCTGTTATTCTTTATATCCGTCCAAGTGGGAGCAAACACTCGGAGGCCATCCCTCACAAGCTCCTTGCCGAAAAGGTTGTCCTCAATTACCGACCAATTAAGCTCGGTGCCTGCTGGTGCATAGATGCCATCCTGGGCTGCTATATGTTCACCCAAGGAACAGTTATGTAACCAGATGCGGACAAGACCCCCGGCGACAACCTCAATACACGGATGAGTGGCATCCGCGCCCATTATTAGTCCTGAAATTTCGCAATATGCAGCCTCACCTATCTGGAAACAGGGGTTAGCGCCTGCGTTCATCATCGGCCACCCTGCAGGTTGTCTAGTAGCTAGCCCAAGAATGTGAACACACTGCTTATTGAGAACTATAGGGAAGGTATCGTTAGCCCAGTAGTCCTGCACCCAGATAACATCATGGCGCCCGCTTTTACAATGCTCAAGAGCAGTCGCCATTTTCTCAAAAGGCTCAGTAGCTATACGACCACTCTTGGCGTCATCGCATCCACTTCCACCAATATAGAATTCATGCCCTACTGGCGCTTTAATTCTATCTGACAATAAATCCTTCCAGTTCGGCATATCTACACCTCCAGAATGACCTTGCCCTCCTTCTTAACTCCATTCACCAATATCGGTCTTGATTAGGTCCGCCTCGGCTTTAACCTCATCGCAAAGAGACTGGGCATTTGTCTTCAACTCATCAAGAGTCTCTTCTGTGAAGCTATTGGAGGTAACTAATTGAGCATAGCGCTCAAGCCCTTCAAGCTTTTGCCGTATTATCGCAGCCCTATCTATAACAGCCATCAGAACCCTCCTTAATTATTCGTCTTTGCGTGTGAATATTGACCCGTCACTGTAATAGGCCCGGCAGCGCTGCCTATTGCTACCACATGAAGGTCATCACCAGCCAGGTGAGGCACTCCAAACATATCCATCAGTGAGAAATGGGTCATATAGTTGTCATGGTCAATTACGAAGCTATCAACAAGAGTTGGTGAATCGTTGATAAGCTCATAGAGCCTAATGGTTATAGTTTCTCCAGCTCCAGGGTCTGCACTTTTTAATCTCAGGTTTCTGACAATATAACGAGTGCTTGCGGTAGAGAGGTCAAAAATATCATTCTCGCTGTTATCAACGGAGACATTAACGGCTGCATCTGGCTGCTCATAGAATATGCCCGTCGCACCTTTCTGGGCATCTATATCGGCTGGGATATTGGCGGCCGCGAGTTCATCCAAATAGCCTGCTCTGGCAGCCGTGAGCCTATCAATCAGGTCTTTAATCTCCGCAATCCTCTCATGGATTAGCAAGACCTCATCATTAACGGCTAGCCCAGTGGAGAATGCTGTATGGGTGAATATCGCGTTGGTACCGCTAAAGCCTGAGCAGGGCTGCATCTCCGTTTGAGGAGCAGCTCCGAGGCCGGCAGCATCCCTCACCACATAAACCCGGTAGGTATTGGCGAAGTAGGCATCGTCAAACGTGCCAGCTAAACCGGAGACTCTAAAGTGTGTGCCGTCATCTACCTGTGTAACCTTGCCATAATAGAAACCACCCTGGCCACCCTGCTCAAAGAGCTTTACCAGCCAGGCGAATAGGGTCGTGGTGCCGGCGACGTCGGTATTGGTGCCTATTTTGCCATCTATGGTGGCAACATCCATTTCAACCGTTGAGATATTGAGTACCCTGAAGATAGTCCCCGCCTTTATCTGGGCACTGAAGCCAGTTCCTTGAAGTGTGATAACCCCAGTTGCGGGGACAAACGATAACGCCCCCTTATCCTCATCCTTAGCATCACCGCTCATAATGAGGATGGTCTTCTCGCTGATGAATTCATTTCTACTGATTAGGTTGGAGTCCACCAGGGTGGTGCCGTCGGCAGCGCCATCTTCGGTCGTAATGCCATTATAAGCGGTGAGTGTTCTAATTAGCGCATCTC
>JAUXAV010000096.1 GCA_030619735.1 Candidatus Aenigmatarchaeota archaeon
CAAGGAGAGCAGTAAGTGAGCCGCCATCAGGTATGTTATCAGTAACGGCCTTGATTGCGGCAGCTAGAAGGTCTAGGGCATCCAACTTACCTTCTAGAGTTGTTTCCGTATCCGCGAGGATAGCATCTACTACGGTTTTGATACTGTCTAGTTTGACCCCAAGGGCAGTTTCTGTTTCTGACAGAACGGCATCCAACAGAGCTTTAATGGCTGCCAAGGTGGCAGCACCAGGGACACTACCCGTAAAAGGGGCGTGATCTCTTGGTTGCACCACCTACTCACTCCTGGCCAGGCCATTCATCCAGTACACCTTTTATCTCATCAACTTTACCCTTAGCACGATCCATCATGCCTTTAAGAGAGTCTATTTCTCCACCTACCTCTGAGCGATAGCCTCCCACTAAGGATGAGATTGCAAAATCCAGAGCAACAATACAGTGCTTGACTTCTGAAGAATGGTTGCGTATAGCCCTTAGTACCTCTTCCTTTGTCATAACCAACCTCCTACTCTTTGTCTGGCATTACTGCCTGCTTCTAACTACTGCTAGTACACTCCTGTTACCCTCACTGTAGCATTTAATCCAGGCCGGCAAATGAAGTAGATAGCCTTTATCCTCTCTTCTGCACCAGTACGAGTAACTGTTACAGTTTCTCCTGGGTTCATCGTGAACCTGTCATCTGGGTAGTTTATTCCTATCTCGACTGCACTCGGACTGTCAGCGTCATTGATAAAGTATGCAGAAACCCACGGCCGGAACGGATAATCGTAGATGAGGTTTATCCAACTGAGGACGTTTGTGGCGTGGATTGTTCTTGGGTCTTCTTGTCCACTGTAGGCTTGGGCTTGTAATGCCGTAGTTTGAGCTTGTGACTGTTGGGCTAATGGTAAAAGAAGTGAGGCCATCATGACCATCATCATTATCATCATCAGGTCAGACATCTCAATGCCTATATCCATGTCACCCTGTTTTGTTATGTCAGTTGTCATGAGGGCCTCCAATAGTGTACGGCCTAGTATTTGGTCTTATAATTATCGGTCCTCTCATCTTGTATTGGAACGAGGGCGCAACATATTCTCCAACCGCAGATCTAATCTTGGAGGTACCTTCGCGTTTGACAAGTATAGCCATCCCTGAACCTTTCTCGTTGGTCCTATATTGGCAAGTGTCTCTAACTCCAACTCTCCGCAGCTTTCCTCTTAACTTTTCAACGTCGCTGGGGTCGAAGCCTTGTGTGCACAAGACAATACAAGGTTTAATCACTGCGACCCGAGCTGTGGTCAGGCCGAACCGAACAGAGCCGTCCCCCATAATCCAATTAGCTATAGTTATCGGTGTAAGGTGAAGATCATTGGGCACTATCTTCTTTCCGTTCGGGTACCACCTCCATCTCTGGCCAGTTAACCAAGGGTGTACCCGACTTTGAAGTATGTAATACAGGCCATCTCTGCTTCCGCTATGCCGGTATGGCCGTACAGTAGAGGATATGCCTAGGTTTTCAAGACAGGTTACCAAGTAATTGAGCCAATCCAAGTGCTCCTTGTAGGATTGGTTCATGGCGAAGTGTGCATGTCTGCTACCTATGTATACACCAGCATCACTCAGTATAGCACCTTCTACTGCCTGAATGCTTTCACTGATGCCTTGAGGTTTCCTAAACACTTTCATTCTTACTAATACTATTCCCCATTAAGTATTCTGCAATGCATTTCTGTTGTATTTTAGAACAACTAGCAAGCATTTACCCCCTAACCCCTAGCTATTTTATACCCAATTCTCCAGCTATTCTGGTTAGCCAGCGCTTGGAGTACTCAGCATCACCTTCTGTAATCCCTTGAATAACGCAGAGGTGATGGTTGATCTCGGCGTATTCTGGAGTGTCGACCTTATCCTTTATGTCTTCCGCCAGGTTGACCCAATCACCATAGGTCTGCGGGACTGGACGGCCAAGAGGAACCTCAATCATTCTTTCACCGAGCTTTATCTCTTCACGTTCCTCCAAGCATCCTGCCCTTTTACCATACTTGATCAGGTCATGCCTCGCATCCGCTCTTTTGCTCAGAGCATTACTTCTCTCTTCACCTCTATACCAGCTGAAGATCGTCGCAGTTGCCTCCACAGTCAGGCTACCTATAGCTTCTGGGAGAACCCCTGTTTGCTTCATCACAATACACTCTGCAAGCTTCTCCCAATCCTCGTCAGTTTTTGGGTAATCCATGCTTCACCTCCTACCTTATCCCTAGTTCGCTGGCCCTCTGCATTAGCTTGCGTTTAGACGCTTCAGCTGCTGGATCTTCCTCAGATATATGCTGAAGTGCACTATTTACCCATGCTGCAGTCCAGCTTGCTGGATCAGCACTCTTTATGTTTTCTGCTAAGTTGACCCAATCACCGTAAGTTTGGGGCGACGGGCGGTCTAGAGGCTGGCTGATTCTTTCGAGAACTTCTTCTGCCCTCCCTCGTGCCTCTGTAGTCTCTTCAACCCCTTCTGGGAAGGTGCGCTTGACACTAATAACGCGTGCTATAGTGCCGGTGTAAAGATGTATGGCGGAGGGCTTGAAGTCAAACTTTGTCCTGCCTACCCTCTGTATCCAGCACATTGGAACCTCAGTTTCTGTGCCGTCGTCTGCTCTGAAAGTCAGAGCTACGAAGTATTTATTAAGGGCATTCTCCAGTTCTGTCCGTACGTCTGCCATCATACCTTGCCTCCTATCTTATACCCAAGTCTCCCGCTTTTCTGGTTAGCCATCGTTTGGCTTCTCCTGGGCTACCTTCTTCCAGTTCTGATATTATACCTAGCTGGTGAGTTGCTTCGTAGTAATCAGGAGAACCTTCACCTACCTTTTCCTTGATGTCTTCTGCCAGATCAACCCAATCACCGTAGGTTTTAGGGGCTAGGCGGCCTGGAGGCTGTTCCTCTATAGGCGGAGTGCCCGTGCCAGACAGCCTGAACGTCTTCAGGTCCGAGAGCGCGCCTAGGAGTACCTCCCTATGGTAGTATTCCTGGTTTGCAATCTCTGTTAAGTCGTTAGCGATACCGTATAGCCCCAACTGATTCGCATCGGCCGCCATCTCCGTATACAGTCGGAATGCCTTATCCTCATCTTCAACCTGTTCTACTATCTTTTTAGTAAGATCTTCTGTCAATGCCACGTCTCACTTCCTATACTCTCACGAACCTATCCGGGTCCTTCTTAATCACCTCATACCAGACAAAATGGTTCTTCGGGTCAAAGCCATACTCTGCAGCTACTGCCATACCAGCTCTTGCCTTCGAACCATACGTAATGCCGGTCTTCGTGTCTTTGACTGGCTGGGCAACACGCTTGCCTCTGGCCTTCTTCTTACCAGCCTCAACAGCCTTACCTTTAACATCTGGAGCTGAGAGCACAGTAACCTTCCCAGCAGCAAGGGTGGCAGCGATCTCGTTTGCTGTCCTCAAATCACCAGGAGGAGCAGATGCAAGGGCAGATGTTGTTTGCCAATCACCATACCTCTTACGCATCTTATCGGTGTACAAGTTACCGACCTCTTTTGCAAGGATGAGAATATCATCTCTGCCTACATTCTTGATTGCGAGGTTAACAAGATCTGTGCCAAATGTTAGCCTGAGGTCTTTGATACCTTTGTCAACAGCAGGAATACCTGCAGGTATTCCTGCGGTAACAGCAAGCATTCCAAGGGCGGTAGCCATAACACTGACTGCCAAAGCACCTGTTACAGCCTGGCTGATGAGTTGATTAGGGTTCACTTGTTGAGTTGTCATGCCTCACCTCCTGTTATTTGGTAGGTCACCTCCTATGCGCTGCCAGCAGTCTGCTTGCTTCACGCTCTACGCACAGGTCGTCATGCAGTGGGCAGACACTCTCAGCTCTCCCCACTGCCCAGGTCCCATACTGATTGACGAGTTCTGCTCTCTTCCCTTCATACTCCAACATGTGGGGAACCTCGTTGAGCATAAAGCCTGCTGCCATCGCCAGGAACATAGCACTCATCGCTGTCTGCATTAGTCCTACCTGGTTGTTCATCTCTTTTCCTCCTATGCAGTAAAACTTCTCCTGTATGCATAAATCAATTTGCCCGCCTCACGTTCCACACAGGCAACATCATCTTCAGGACATATGCTTTCCGCTCGGCCTACTGCCCAAGTCCCGAAGCGGTCAACGAGCTTTTGGCGTTCTGGGCCGTGAATGGAGTGCTCACTAATTTTATGTTCCTCCTCAATATGCTTCCTCAATGCTTCTGGCCTTGTAACCCTATTGTATTCCTTGATTTCTATATCCTTCTCACAGATTGGACACCAAACAGTGATCCTGCCAGGAGGTTTAGGATTGGAGCCGCTGGAATGACTACTACTCGAACGGCGAGTAAGGACTTCACCTCTTGGGCCATAGATTAGTGGCCGTTCCGCTGCTGGTTTGAGAGCCCTTGTCATCACTTTCATCATCATTCCTATCATCATTATCATGACCATGTAACCTATCAATGCGTTCAGGTCAATCTGGTTGTTCATTCCTTCCCCTCTTTTGCCTTCTTCAGTTCTCCCTTCACTACTCGATATGTCCCGGCACCAACAATGGCTATCTGAGATATTGCCAACACTGCTGTAATTATGGCTGCCCAGAACGTAGGCTG